>CALCSG010000049.1 GCA_937894085.1 uncultured Gammaproteobacteria bacterium
ACCGGTAGAGCCATCAGGGTTACTGGTATACAAATAAACTTTATTAGCACCGCCAGTTGCCAGCACCACTTTTTTAGCGGCAAATACAATAACCTGTCGATTAATTTTATTAAAGGCGTATAAACCGATGCAACGATTTTCACGGGTAATCAGATCCAGAGCAATAGCGTGTTCAAAGACTTCTATATTCACTCTTTCAGCAATATGAGCCTGTAACGTTTTCTGTAAGGCCTTACCTGTCGCATCGGCTGCATGAACAACTCGTCGACGACTATGTCCTCCTTCACGAGTCAGGTGATAGCCGCTAGTTTTAGAATCCGGACTGTTTTTGGTAAAAGGCATACCAAGCTTCGCCAGCCAGTCAATTATCATGGGTCCTGACTGTGCAACCATTTTTACGGTTTCAGGAACGCACAGTCCTGAGCCGGCATTTTGAGTATCTGCATCATGCAGATCGAAAGAATCGTCCTGTTCCAGAACTGCTGAAATACCACCCTGGGCATAATAAGTAGAGCATTGGTTAGCATTATCTTTAGCCAGTATGGCTATTGATAGATTTTCCGGTAGTTGTAATGCCAGTGTCATTCCGGCAGCACCTCCACCGATTATTACTACATCGTAATGAAACTGTTTACTCATTGGGTTTTGAATTTATAGTATTCAGGTTAATGATGGATATTTTTTATCAAAACGATATGATTCTGCAAGCTGTTTGTTGAAAATAAATAAGAAAGTAAGAATCTTTTGATATATTGAATGTCTTAACATGGGCAATACATTAACATCAGGCTTGTATTAAAGTCTAAAGCTCAAATTAGAAAGAGCTTATCAGACATTTGGCTTATCAGGCATTTTTAAGACTGATGATGATTATAATTTATAAATAGGTTGGTGAATGGGCTCGGTAGAATTAGACAGTGAATTGGTCAAGCGGGTACAGCAGGGGGACAAGTCTGCGTTTGATATATTAGTGCTGAAATATCAGCAGAAAGTGGTGAACTTGATTTCCCGTTTTGTGTCAGATCAGTCAGAATGCTATGACGTTGCTCAGGAGACTTTTATAAAAGCTTATCGTGCGCTGGATAATTTTCGTGGTGATAGTCAATTTTATACCTGGTTGTATCGAATTGCCGCAAACACTGCTAAAAATCACCTCGCTTCGCGTAGTCGAAAATCACCAAAATATGCGGTGGATGTCGATGATGCTGAGCATTATAGTGGTGAAAGTATGTTGAAAGATAATACGACACCTGAAAATCTGTTATTGACTGAAGAGATTAAACAAACTGTTTATGCGGCAATTGACAAGTTACCTGAAGATTTAAAATCAGCTATTACCCTACGTGAACTCGAGGGTTTGAGCTATGAAGAAATAGCCGATGTAATGGATTGTCCCATCGGTACGGTAAGATCAAGAATATTTCGAGCCAGAGATGCAATTGATAAGGAACTTAGACCTCTGTTGGAATGACTAAGCAGTATAGTTAGTATTACCTGAGTATGAAAATATGAATGAGCAATCTGAAAAACTATCCACCCTGATTGATGAATATCAACAATCAGAGCAGGATCAGTCGTTGTTAGACGGTGTTTTGAATGACGTCAATCAACAATACACCCTGCGCCGCTATCAAATGATAGGCGAAGTTATGCGAAACGAAATACCTGACGCTATCCAGTTGGATTTTGCATCATCGGTTATGGCTAAAATTCAACAGGAACCTGTACTAAAGATTACAAATCAGGCTGAAAATAAAACCGGTCAACTACCTTCCTGGTTGTGGTCTGTGCTTTTTAAACCTGTGGCAGGTCTTGCAGTTGCTGCAACCGTGGCGTTTGTTGCGGTATCTAATTTACAACTTAAACCAACTACTGTTGATCAATTCGAAAAAATTGCATCCAACGATACCAGTAGTGCTAAAGTCGAGCAGTTTGCAAGTATTCCGTTACTAAATAGAGGTCTGTCAACTGTATCAGTTAATGGCCAGAGAACCGCAGCTACGCTTGGTATGAACTGGAAAGTTAAACGTAACGAACCTGATGTGCAACAGAAACTTAACGCTTATCTGGTCAACCATAATGAATTTTCTAATTCCTGGCAGGGAATTATTCCTCAGGTTCGAGTAGTAGGGTTTGATGCACAAAAATAACCAGTTGTTAAGATCGAAGTCTTTGGTGAACATTATAACGTTAATAATTTTATCGCTGATGTTTGGTTCAGCCACCGCTGCTGATAATGAAGAACAGGCAATGCAGTGGATTCAAAAAATGTCAATGGCGATGCGGGATCTGAGTTATAAGGGCAACTTTGTGTATGTGCAAAATAACCAAATTGAAAGTATGTCTATCGTACATGTTAAAGATAGTCGCGGTATGCGAGAGCGGTTGATATCTTTAAATGGCGAAGCTCGAGAAATTTTACGCGATAATAATAATTTAACCTGTGTCTGGCCCTCAAGTAGACAGGTTGTTGTTGATCAATCAAATCAGTCCACTTCATCTCCTATCTGGATTCCGGATGATGTTAAACGGATTTCCCGCTTTTATGAGTTTTCAATGTCTGGAACAGATAGAATCGCAGATCACAATGCCGTCATTATTTCCATAAAACCTAAAGATGAATATCGCTATGGTATGAAAGCGTGGGTGGATGAAAAAAATGGTTTATTGCTGCAGTCAGTATTACTTGATGAGCAGGGAGAAATCAAAGAACAGATAATGTTTACCAGTTTATCGTTGATGCACGATGACGACCAGGTATTATTTTCAGTGGTACCACAAATTGACAGTGGGTATGCTTTAATCCGTTCTCACACGGGTCAGGAAAGTACTCAATTGAAGGCGGATGCTGAATGGAAGTTAGCCAACCTGCCCGGAGGATTCTGGATTGAGTCTTCGTTTAAAAAGAAAATGTCGGAAAACAGTGGCTATACCCAGCAAATGGTTTTAACGGATGGAATGGCATCGGTATCGGTATTTATTGAACGAACTTCAGAACAAAGCCTTACAGGTGAGTCCTCAATGGGTGCAGTTAATGCTTATGGTGCACGTATTCAGGAATTTACGGTTACTGCTATTGGTGAGGTTCCTGCCATTACCGTAAAATCACTTGCCGAGTCAACGGTTTACCAGCAATAAACATTAAAAACTGATGATTGAAGAACAGGCTCAGGTAATAGCGTTAAGTGGAGACGATGCCATTATTGAAATGCAGAGTCAAACTGCTTGCCAGAGCTGTGAAATGAGTGGTGGTTGTGGCACAGGAAGCCTTGGCCGTCTGCTGGGTAATCGTAGACAGAGGTTATCAATTTCTAATGATCAACATCTTAAAGTTGGTAACCTGATCGTTATAGGGTTGCCGGAGAAACATTTTATTTATGCCGGTTTTTTAATGTATTTATTACCGTTACTCTCGCTTTTTATGTTTTCGATAGTCGCTAATATTTTGTTTGATGCAACTCAATGGATCAATGTGCTAGCGGCTCTAATGGGATTAGTATCAGGACTTAAACTAACATCGGTATTTTCAAATAATATTTTTGCAGAAAAATTGAAGCCCCGGTTTATTCGCCAGGAATTTTCGATTGAAATGGCTAAACCGAACTCGTTACATGAAGCCCGTTTATAGGCATTATTAATTTATGAATAACACTTTAAATTTCTACTTAATGAATTAACAGGATTATTTTATGAAAAAACAAACCATTAATCTGTTTTCTGCTGTTTTACTGTTGTTTTTCAGTAGCCAGATTTTTGCTCAGTTGCCTGATTTTACGGGTATTGTCGAGAACGCTAAAGATTCTGTAGTCAATATCAGTACCAGTACAAAACCAAAAACCGGTCAATTGAAAAAGCAACTTGAAATGCCTGAATTTCCGGAAGGATCACCATTTGGAGAACTATTCAAAAAGTTTTTTGATCATGATGGCTTTGGGTTGAAAGAGCGCGAAACAAGTTCATTGGGTTCAGGGTTTATAATTTCAGAAGATGGATACATCCTGACAAATCATCATGTAATTGATGGCGCAGATGAAGTCATTGTGCGTTTGAGTAATCGTCATGAGTATGAAGCAAAGGTAATAGGTTCGGATAAAGACTCAGATATTGCTGTATTAAAAATTGATGATGATGGCTTGCCGATGCTAAAGTTGGGCGATTCAAATGCCTTAAAAGTTGGTGAATGGGTTTTGGCGATAGGCTCTCCTTTTGGCTTTGATCACACAGTGACAGCCGGTATCGTGAGTGCTAAAGGACGCAGCCTGCCTGGTGATAATTACGTGCCATTTATTCAAACCGATGTGGCCATAAATCCTGGTAACTCGGGTGGACCTCTGTTTAATATGAATGGTGAAGTTATCGGTATCAACTCTCAAATATTCAGTCGTTCCGGTGGCTTCATGGGACTGTCATTTGCTATCCCTATTGAAATGGCTGTGGATGTTGCCGATCAAATAAAAGATAGCGGAAAAGTTTCCCGTGGCTGGCTTGGCGTGTTGATTCAGGAAGTCACCAGGGAGCTTGCCGATTCATTCGGTATGACAAACCCACATGGGGCACTGATTGCAAAAGTACTGGAAGATAGCCCTGCACAGGAAGCCGGATTACAGGTAGGCGATGTGATTGTAGAGTTCAATGGTAAAAAAGTAACCCGTTCCAGTAGTTTACCGCCTATCGTGGGTCGTACACCAGTTGGGAAACCAGCAAAAGTAACTATTATACGCAACAAGAAGAAACGCGTAATACATGTAACCATCGCACAATTACCTGATGATGTGACGGAAGCTAAGGCGGAACCCGAAGTCGATAAGGAAGTGAACAAAACAGTTTTAGGAATGAGTGTAATAGAGCTCGACCAGGAAACAAAAAATAAGCTCAAGCTCGATTCCGGTGTCATCGTGCAGGAAGTGGAGCAGGATGGAGCAGCTAAATTATCGGGTATCCGTAAAGGCGATGTTATTAGCATGCTGGATAATCGAAGTGTTAACTCTGTTAAAGAATTTACTTCAATAGCTGAAGGTTTGAAGTCGGGTAAATCTATAGCAATTCTTATTCAGCGTAGTAATGGCCCTGTATTCCTTGCTATTAAACCTCAGGATTCGTAGAGATAAAAAAGCAATTCACCTTATTTTTTCGGGAAAATTGTCACCTTTGTGAGTCGATGCGACTCGCATTGGTGGCGTTACAGAAAGAACTTGAATTTGAATGGTTAGAATCTGATATAGATAGAGATACAGATTTAATACGTCTTTATGACAGTAAAGTGCCAGTGCTTCAATATCAGGGAAAAGAAGTTTGTCATTACTTTATCGATGAGAAAGCTATCCGAGAAATTGTTTCATAACTAAAGAAAGCAGATCACCACGAATAACACAGAGGACACGTAGAAGGTATAGTTAGTGTTATTTTTGTGAATTTACCTCAGTTTTAAGTATTTCCATTTTTAAAATTTAGGCTCCCTGGTATTAAAACTTCGTGATATTCGTGTACTTCGTGGTGCATCTTTTTACGTTAAGGTGATAATTTATCCCTTAAATGCGTTAATTACCCTTTCTATGCTGTCGCTTTGCCCGACTTTCCCGTAAAATTCGCGGGCTTTTTAAACAGGTCTTCTGATTATGCGGATGAATAATATCCGAAACTTTTCCATTATTGCCCATATAGATCATGGTAAATCAACCATTGCAGATCGTTTTATACAGATTTGTGGTGGTTTGACTGAACGTGAAATGTCTGAACAGGTGCTGGACTCAATGGATCTGGAGCGTGAGCGAGGCATTACCATTAAGGCTCAGGCCGTTTCGCTGGAATATACAGCTAAAGATGGAGAAACATATTTACTCAATTTTATCGATACGCCAGGACATGTCGATTTTTCCTATGAAGTATCACGTTCACTGGCTGCCTGCGAGGGCGCTTTGCTGGTGGTAGATGCCTCTCAGGGTGTAGAAGCACAGAGTGTGGCTAATTGTTACACGGCTATAGACATGGATCTCGAAGTTATTCCTGTGTTAAACAAAATTGATTTACCTGCTGCTGACCCCGTCAAGGTTAAGAAAGAAATTGAAGATATCATAGGACTCGATGCGAGCCAGGCTATCGAGGTCAGTGCAAAATCCGGTTTTGGTATCGATTTATTACTTGAGCAACTGGTGGCAATGGTTCCTCCTCCAAAGGGAGACCCTGATAAGGCACCTAAGGCCTTAATTATAGATTCATGGTTCGATAGCTATGTGGGTGTTATTACCCTTGTCAGGCTCATGCAAGGCTCAATCAGGCCGCGTCAAAAGATTAAAATGATGTCAACCGGACGTGAGTTTTATGTGGATCAGGTTGGTATTTTTACGCCTAAACGCAAGCAGACAGACGTTCTGTCCTGTGGTGATGTGGGTTATATTATTTCGGGTATCAAGGATATAGAATCAGCTAAAGTCGGTGATACTATCACTTCCAGTCACAACCCTGCTACAGAGGCTCTACCTGACTTTAAAGAAATACAGCCCAGAGTTTTTGCTGGAATTTTCCCGATCAGTTCTGACGATTATGAAAATTGTCGTGAAGCATTACAAAAACTTAAACTTAATGATGCTGCATTACAGTTTGAGCCTGAGTCCTCCCAGGCTTTAGGATTTGGATTTCGATGCGGATTTCTTGGTATGTTACACATGGAAATCGTGCAGGAACGTCTGGAACGGGAATATGACCTTGATTTGATCACCACGGCACCGACGGTTATCTATCAGGTTGAAACGACTCTGGGTGAAATAATAGAAATTCATAACCCGGCCGAGTTACCGGCAGTAAACAAAATTAATGAAATTAGAGAACCTATTATCCGCGCTAATATTCTGACACCTGAAGCCTATATCGGCGCAATTATTACCCTTTGCATCCAGAAAAGAGGTGTTCAGAAAGAGATTGTCTACCTGGGATCCCAGGTTTCGATTGTGTATGAGTTACCAATGAGCGAAGTGGTGCTTGATTTTTTCGACAGGTTAAAAAGTGTGAGCCGTGGGTATGCATCATTTGATTATGAGCTTCTGCGATTTGATGCGGCTAACCTGGTTAAGCTGGATGTACTTATTAACAATGAAAAAGTAGATGCCCTGTCGGTTATTGTACATCGTGATAATGCTGATTACCGGGGACGTGAACTGGCCAGTAAGATGAAAGATCTGATTCCGCGCCAGATGTTTGATGTGGCTATTCAGGCTGCCATAGGATCGACCATAGTAGCCAGAACAAATGTTAAGGCTTTACGTAAGAATGTAACGGCAAAATGTTACGGTGGTGATATTTCGCGTAAAAAGAAACTGCTGGAAAAACAGAAGGCTGGTAAAAAGCGTATGAAGCAGGTGGGTAACGTTGAAATTCCTCAGGAAGCTTTTCTTGCAGTATTGCAGGTCGACTCTAAAAACTAGCGTAAAACATTAAACTTATAAATTAATAAATAAACGGATCCAAAACTATGATTCATTTTGATTTCGAATTTCTGCTGGTGGCTACTGTACTATTGAGTGGTGTGATCTGGTTGATTGACAGCCTGTTATTTGCCGCTAAACGTAAACAGGTAGCCAATGGACATTCTACCCATGAACCTATTCTGGTGGAGTATGCAAAGTCATTTTTCCCGGTATTACTGGCGGTTATGATTTTACGTTCATTCCTGTATGAACCTTTTCGTATCCCTTCAGGTTCAATGATGCCTACATTACTGGTGGGTGATTTTATACTGGTGAATAAATATCAGTATGGTGTGCGTTTACCAGTCCTTCATACTCAGCTAACTGATGGCAATGAAGTTAAACGTGGTGATGTAGCGGTGTTTCGATTTCCTGAGGATGAGTCGCTGGACTTTATCAAACGGGTGATAGGGCTGCCTGGTGACCATGTGAGTTATTATAATCGCCGCCTGATGATTAATGATAAACCTTTACCTATAGAGTTTGAAAAGACCTACGAAGGGCAGGGTACTACTAAAGATAATATGAAAGGTGGTGAAATTTTTATTGAGCAACTCGACGATATAAAGCATACGATGATGACCGATGCGAATGTTAAATTTAGTGCCAATGGTGAGCTGATAGTTCCTGAAGGTCACTATTTTGTAATGGGGGATAATCGGGATCATAGTAATGACAGTCGATTCTGGGGTTTTGTACCAGAACACAACCTGGTTGGAAAAGCCGTTACGATATGGATGCATTGGGATTGGCGTAACGGCGGTAGTGGGCTAGACTTATCTCGTATAGGAACAAAACTGTAGAGAGCTATTATGATAAATAAACATTCGCAACAGGGCTTAACCACGATCGGGTGGATAGCAGTAATCGGTCTTTTTGGATTGATCGTCGTCTCAGGATTTAAAGTTTTACCGATGTATCTTGATTATTTTAGTGTCAAATCTGTCCTGGAATCGGTAACCCAGGATGAGTCTATTAACGCGAGCTCTAAAAGAGAATTGTGGGATGCTATCTCCAGACGATTGAATATTAATCAGGTGAGAGGCTTAACGAAGGAAAACTTCACTTTCTCACGTAAGAACGATATCACAACGATAACAGCCGATTATGAAGTTAGAAAACCATATTTAGCTGAATTATTTATCGGTGCACATTTTACCTATTCAGTTGAGATTAAAAGGTGAAGTCTGTTAAGAAATTACAGACAATTATTCACTACCATTTCAAAGATGAACAACTGCTACAGAGCGCGATAACCCATAGAAGTTATTCTAAAAATAATAATAATGAAAGACTGGAGTTCCTGGGTGATAGTGTTTTAGGACTTGTCATATCAGGATATCTCTTTAAACGTCTGGAAAATTCTGCAGAAGGTGAGCTGAGTAGAGTTAGAGCAAGTCTGGTGAAAGAAGATGCTCTGGCGATGGTTGCAAGGGATATCAATCTGGGTGACTTTTTACTGTTGGGAAGTGGTGAACTGAAAAGTGGTGGATATAGACGTGCGTCTATTCTGTCGGATGCTCTGGAAGCTATTTTTGGAGCGATATATCTTGATGGCGGGTTTAGACAGTGTAAAAAAACGATCCTGTTTTTGTATGAAGATTACCTGGTGACTCTACCTTCATCGATAGATCTGAAAGACCCAAAAACATCTCTACAGGAATTTTTGCAGGGT
>CALCSG010000050.1 GCA_937894085.1 uncultured Gammaproteobacteria bacterium
AGATAAAGGCATAGTCACCTTTCGTTTTGGGCGGTACGCCTCGACGGAAGCGTCCATAGTGATCAGTGGCGGCATCTCCGTGTCCCCATTTATCTAAGGAGAACGGTGGGTTGGCGGTCACGATATCAAAGTGCAATAAACCCATGCCTTCTTTGTCTTTCAGTAAGGGATTGCGAATGGTATCACCCCACTCAATACGGTGGTTGTCTTCACCGTGTAGGAACATATTCATTTTGGCGAGCGCCCAGGTAGAACCAATGGACTCCTGACCAAACAGTGCATACTTTTTAGAGCCATTGAAGTTGTTACGCACCATGCGGCCACACTTCATTAATAATGAGCCAGAGCCACAGGCGGGATCACAGATTTGATCGCCTTCCTGGGGTTCCAGGATAGTAGCCAGCAAGTCGGATACTTCTGGTGGGGTATAAAATTCACCAGCCGTTTTCCCGCTACCCGCAGCAAAGTGTTTGATGAGGTATTCGTAAGCATTACCGATGATATCCAACGAACCTACACGGCTTGGACGTAAGTTGAGGATATCTTTACCAAAGTCTTCTAATAAGTGACGCAGAAGATCGTTCTTTTGTTTTTCCTGTCCTAGTTTGTCGGTGTTAAAGCTGATGTCCTGGAATACATTTTTCAGTTTTGTACCGTTACTTTCTTCGATCGCATGAAGGGCCTGGTCGATCCGTTGGCCGTTACCCGCTTGATGACGGGCTTCGTATAAATCCCAGAAACTTGCACCTTCGGGTAATACAAATCGCTGCTTTGCCATCATCGCTTTAATGAGGGCAGGGTTATCACCATGTGTTTCAACGAGTTTATCGTATTCGTCTTTATAGACATCAGAGATGTATTTTAAGAATAGCATGGTCAGGATAAAGTCCTTGTAGGTATCTGAGCTGATCACTCCACGAAAGGTGTCGCAGGCAGCCCACACGGCCTTGTTGATGTCGTCTTGATTGATCTGACTATTTGTCATTATTTTTCCTTTAAAATATTTTTTAATGTATTTAGAGTCTAAGCCACATAAATTTTATTCAATTACTGTTTGAGTACCTGTTAGCAGTCGTTGAGCGATAGCCTGCATTTGCTTGGTTCGATTCTCTATTAGTGCATTCAACACTCGTTTCTCCTGTTTAGCTTTATTATCCAAAGCCACGATTGCGCGCTGTTCTTTTATATCGGGTATAACCAAAGGTGCATTTTCTAGAACTGCTCTTCTAATACTAATTTGCGCACTACCCTCAGCCGATTGAGAAAAGTAGCGTCGGGCAGTTTCCTGGTTAAGTTGCCATGATAAAAATTCAGGCAATATCAGGGAGGTATCTCTTATGTTAACTAGGAAGTAATGCGGGGCACATACTGTGGGGCTTCTTACTATGTCTATACAGGCAGCTACATTTCGTTGCCCTCTCGCAGCAAATAGTACATCACCTTGCTGTAACCAGTCTGGAGATTTACGTCCGGTTATAGTTGTGCGAATAAGCTGGTCCCAATGGATAAAACCATCGTCATTAATATCTCTAACCTGCACCACATAGGCATTACCTTTCTTGTGCACAGGTATCTTCCCTCTAAAAGGGTGGCCAGCTTTAACTATAGCTATATCAGATAAGGTTACTCTCATTTATAACTGCATCATTTAAAAGATGCGTAAATATTGATTGACAACCAAGTAAAAGTCAACCAAAATATGCCTCATTAATTGCACCATTAAAATGATGCTTTATATTTGAGATGTCATTCTTTAGCTGCCTCATCTCACTAAAAGCTTTTGATTAACTTATATAGGAATATTATAGATGGCTACGCTACAGAACGAATTTACTCAATTTAACGAAAAAATAAAATTAGGCACCTATGATGAGAACTCCATCCTACGAGATAAACGAGATCTATTAGTCACAGAGCTTAGAGATGCGCTTAAAAATGAGTTAGTGCCAAATACTGATCGTGCACTTACCTTTACTAAACTAGATCTGGGCTCATATGCCATGAATACCGGTATCAAGCCAAAAAATAGTGACTACGATATTGATGTCGGTATTATTTTTGACCTAACCAACGATGAATATGAGTCCAATAAATTAAAGCAACTGGTCTTCGATACACTTAATAAGAAGCCTAATCGTACAGTCGAATTTAACCGCCCGTGTATAACTGTTAAATATTCTGATGGATACCACGTAGATTTGGCGGTTTACGCTAACAACAATAATGACATCCACATTGCCTGGGGTAAACGAAATTCTGTTGAAAATCGTTGCTGGTTCAAGGCCGACCCCAAGGGTTTGATTACGTGGGTAGCGGATGTATCTAGCGAGGCGGAAAAAAGGGCCCAGTTTAGGCGCTGTGTACGAGCGTTAAAAAAATGGAAAGAAAATAAATTTACCGATAACGGTAATGCTGCCCCTCCTTCAGTTGGATTAACTATTCAGGCCAGAAATGCTTTTTTTACAACGCCGAGAAAGATTTAGACGTATTGATTAGCATTGCTGAGGCTATTAAAGCCAGCTTCACTCAACTGTGGGACCAGGATTCAGAGGGATTTAAATGGTCGACAGAAATCCTTCTACCTGTACAGCCATACAAGGATGTTTATTATAAAATGACCCTAAGCCAGCTTGATAATTTCTATCACAAAACAGTTGATTTAGTCGAAGCACTGAAAGCCGCCAAAGGTGAAGAGGCAGCTCATCAGGCCAGTAAAATCTTACGTAAAGTTTTTGGGGATGATTTTCCATTAGTGGAGGATAGTAAAAAATCTGCTGCAGCTCCCTATGTTGTAACAGGATACAACGCTTGATTGAATCTGACTTAGAAAAGGTTATTCAGGCTATTGAAATGCCTGTTTGCCTGTCCTTTGACAAAGTCATACCGGGTGAGTATGACTTTGTGCTTCAAGGCAAAAGTCGGCTTTGGAATATAAAGGTTTCTTTTCCGGAGCAGTTCCCCTACTGCTTGCCTAGTGCGAAGCTGCTAGATACAGATTTGATCGGTACATTAGCGCATGTAAATAAGAACGGAACAATATGCCTCGAAGAGGGCGACTCAGTATTAGTCGACTACACACGGCCCTTAGACATTGTTTGCCTATTCTTAAATCAAATTGTTTCTCTTCTGGAACGTATGAAACTTGGTATATACCAAGATGAGTTGCTTGATGAATTTGAAGGATATTTTTTACCCCGCAAAAAGATTAATTCATTCTACTATGCGCAAAATAAATTGGAGTGGATTTACCTCCGACAGGGTAATTGGAATAAAAATGGCCAGCCTAAATATATTGTTCCATTGTTTATCTCTGATAGAAATGTGTCTACCCCGCCGCAGTTCAGTAACATAAAAAATCTGGGGGCGTTTCAGCGTTCTAAAATTTTGCATATACCTTTAGATCAATCCATATTACCACCCGCTAATGGCGAGAATATCACTTCAACATATATAACGGCTGCTAAACAACATATTGACGAAAAAAACAGAAAAGCACTTACAAAGCACTTAAAGAAGACAAGCCCTCATAAGCTGTTTTTTATATTGCTTAGTATGCCACGCTCATCTGGCGAGAGATCTCAGTTGCTACTTCGTTTTGACGCTGAGAAATCATTACCACACCCACTTTTAGAGAATAATGAAGAATGGTCGATAACACCTTATTCTGTTAAACGTCACAATAAGGAATATCTTTTAGAAAGAGGTGGTGCAGAAAAATACTTGCTCGATAATAAGGTAGCTATAATTGGATGCGGTTCTGTTGGTGGTGAAATCACCACAATGCTTGCTAAAGCTGGTATAGGTGAGCTTACGTTAGTTGATCATGACATTCTGGATGCAGATAATATTTATCGCCATCGACTCGGTGGTTCATATCTAAATTTTTTGCCGAGTGAAAAAACTGGAGCGATAAATGCCTGGAAAAAAGTAGATGCACTTGCAGCGATGCTTAAACAGGACTTGCCTCATATAACCGTTAATTCAAAGCCACTCCTATTTGAGCAAGTTATAAACGATCCTGACATAATTAACGCTGATGTTATTGTAATAGCCATCGGATCACCCTCGGTGAGTTTGATTATAAATCAGACATTAAAAGCCCTGGGCCATCAGAATGTAATTTACTGCTGGAACGAAGCTGCTGGTTGCGGTGGTCATTCAGTAGCTGTTAATTTGAATCACTCCTGCCTTGAATGTTTATATGAAAAAGACGGGAGAATCAGCGCGGTAAATGAGATATCTCTTGTAGAACCTGGCCAGGATATATCAAAAAACATAACCGGTTGTGCAGGTGTTTTCACACCATTTTCCTACCTTGACTCATCTCGTACAGCTGAAGCGGCAGCACAACAGGCTATCGATATGCTGATATCGAACAAACATTCAGTAATTATGAGCTGGAAAGGTGATAACGCTCACAATCTTAGGGTAACAGAGCGATATGAAAACATGCCATTAAAGCAGGAAATGAATCTTTCTAAAAATGATCAGTGCAGGGTTTGTCATGGATAAGGAATGGAGAATAGAAATTCCTGGTTTTGGAATATTAAGGGTCGCACCCAAATTATTGGATGAACTAGCCAGCTTTAGGCAACTAAAAAACAATCAACCAGAATCTGGCGGCGTTCTGATCGGTAAGCATCTTAATTCTGGTGGAGCGATGGTTATTGATAATTTCACACCCCCTCAGCCTACAGACAAGCAAGGGCGCTGCTTATACTTCCGTTCTGAAGCTCATAATAAATTAGTAAATCAGGTATGGAAAGAAAGTGGTGGACACTCCACGTATGTTGGGCTGTGGCATACACATCCTGAATTACGACCAAATCACTCCCCGACTGACTTGAAAGACTGGAGGAATGCTTTGGGAAAATCTCGATATGAAGGAAACAGGCTCTTCTTTTTTATCATTGGTTTAAGTCATATATGCTGCTGGATGGGTGAAAAAAACTTGTTTAAAAGTAAAATAAATTTGATCGGAGAATATGAAATTGGAAACTAGTTTATGGAGTAAATTTAAATGGTTAGTTAACGTATATAGAGACCTTAAGAGAAACTCTTCGCCATTGACTGCAATGGGTGGTAAATTAATCCTTGGATCGATAGTTGGTCTTCCTGCTTCTGGTATCCTTTTTCAATTAATGATTCCAGAAGACTTCTTTCTTAACAAACTGGATATTGCTGTTAATGATGCATCATATATTGCCTACGGCTTATGCATTCTCACCTTTATATGTGGATTAGGTTTAATTGTATTTGATATCCGATCTACTTCATTATCTGCAAGAAAAGTTGCGAGAGTATTGATTACCGGGTTACCAGGTACAAGCAGCGTATTTCCAATTAGTATTTTAAGCAGGGCTGAGCGGAAATTTGCTAGAGAGCCAATTGAGCTTGGTATTAAAGAAAGTAAAAACGGAGATCATCACCAGCAAATAGAGCGCTATAACGCTGAACAGTGTGTGGAGCTATTCAAACGTTTTGTCCTGCATGATGCCTGTGAAAAGCTCTATATAGGAGGGTTAGCAAGAGTGCCATTTTTAGTGGCTTATGGCGCTTTCCTTCGTAACGTAAGTAGCCAGATAGTATACTTCGATAAATTTCATCGAGATGGGAAATGGTGCCTACTAAATGACGAGGATCTTAACTTACAAATTAAGGATTACGACTCAATCACTACGCCAAACAGTTCCGGTGAAATAGGCCTGGCTCTGGGGCTAAGTACTGCAATTCACAAAGAGCAGTTACCTACCCAGCTGAAAGAACATACAACTATCCTAACTCCAACAGTAGACGCTGAAAGAAATCTAATTAAAAACCAGGATAACCTTGAGCGTATATCAAATAAGCTTAAAGTAATTATTGATAAGTTATCGACTCATAAAACTAAGCAGGTTCATTTATTTTTATCTATACAGTCCTCTCTAGCGATCGAGTTAGGTCGCTGCTTCCAGGAGGGAACACACAAAAACTGGGTTATTCACAATTTTGACGCAGAGAATGGTGAGTATAACTGGGCTATAGAGCTTTCAAAATCAGGCATTCAGAAATTCCAGTTTTAAGACTGCTAATTAACACCCTAACTTGAACCAGATATTTCTTTATCTCCTAATCAACTTAATGAAATGGTTTAATTCAAAGGGCTAGAAGGGAATGGGGAATTAATGGAAAGGCCCTACCCAAAAGGGCTGCGACACTATATGTGTCGTGACCGCATAAAGGGTTTCAAAAGGATAGAAATACAATATAACCAGTTGAACCAATATCCACTTACTGACCATAACCATTTTTTAAACCTCTCTGCGAGACCTGACGTGGTCTAATTGAATTGTACAACTCAGTTAAGGATAATTCACTTAACTGAGGAAAATGAAATGACAGTACGAAAGAAATATTCTAAAGAGTTTAAGCTAGACGCAGTGAGTCTGGTGAAAGAACAAGGTTACAACCGGTCAGAGGCAGCTAGAAGCCTGGGTATTAATGCCAATATGCTGGGGCGCTGGGTAAAAGAGCTGGAGTCTAACGATGGCCAGGCCTTTCGAGGAAATGGAAAACTCACCTCTGAGCAAGAAGAAATTCGCCAGTTGAAAGCAGAAAATAAACGCCTGAAGATGGAGAAAGAAATTTTAAAAAAGGCGACGGTATTCTTTGCAGCCGAAACGAAGTGAAATACTCGTTTATCACCCAGCATAAGTATACCTATCCAATCAGCCTGCAATGTCAGGTTTTGGGTGTCAGGCGCCAGGGTTATTATCATTATCAGCGCCATACTGAAAATAATCCAGCAGATCCTGAGCATCAGGAAATGCTGCCTACACCCAGTAAAATTTATACATAATTTTATGACTGCAATAAAAAACATTGCGGACATTGAATTTTGAAGGATAAATAGTTAAAAAATCCATCATATTTATCGAATTATGACTACCAGCCATCGGCTGAAAAGTGGCGAAACCGGTCGTTGAGAATTTACATATTTCAAGGAGTTTGAACCTCGATTAATTAATTTAACTCTGCCAGGAGATGACTAATCGGGTATCCAGGTTAGCTTCTATCTTTTTCGATAAGTACTTTAAGCTGCTCAGGTTTATTTCTTAACCGGCTAAAATACCGCTCCAGAGCCTCTCTTATCATTTCTCTATTCACTGGCTTCGAAACAAAATCATTCATGCCAGATTCCATACATTCCTTGATATCATCTTTCGTTGCATTAGCCGTCATAGCGGTAATTTGAATATTCCTGCAGGCACTTGTTAACTGGCGAATCGCTTTTGTTGCGCTTAATCCATCCATTTCTGGCATACGAACATCCATGAATACCAGATCATAGTGGGCTGTTTGTACGGCTTCGATTGCTTCCAGCCCGTTAGCAGCTAAATCGACTTTGTGACCAAACTTTTCAATCAGTTTCCTGGCTATCATTTGGTTGACCACAATGTCTTCTACTACCAGCACCTTGAGTGATGGTTGAGTGACAGCAATTCCCGCTCAAATCGAAAAATGGCATATATATGGCTCTCAGCGCCTTTTAAAATAAAGTTTTCGTAAACTTTTATCCGTTATTTCAATATACTACCGCTCAAACTTAATGTTTGAGGTGAGGAGTGATGTCAAAACAGAGTTTTCGTCAGTCTGTCAGTATCCCCGGGTTGCTCAAAAATACAAGACAGGTATTTGAGCAAATACCTGACCGTCAATCTGCTAGCTCCATTTCACTTGCTGACCATCTCATGTCAGGACTCGCTATTTTTGGGCTCAAATACCCCTCGCTGTTACAGTTTGATCAGGAAAGGAATGTCGAACTCACTCGATCCAATCTGAACAGTCTTTACGGCATCCAGCAAGCCCCTTCGGATACTTACCTCAGAGAAAGACTGGATGAAGTCGACCCACGTCATTTACGTAAAAACTACACGCAGTTACTTCATGTATTACAAAGAGGAAAAGGACTGGAAGGGTTAACTTATCTGGATAATCACTATCTGTTATCACTGGATGGTACGGGCTATTTTTCATCCACCGATATTCACTGTGATCAATGTTGTGAAAAGCATCACCGTGATGGGCGAGTGAGTTATTACCACCAGTTACTCGGTGCTGTTTTAGTTCACCCCGACCATAAAGAAGTCTTTCCACTGGCACCTGAACCCATACTCAAGCAAGATGGCACCCGTAAAAATGATTGCGAGAGAAATGCGGCAAAACGCTTTCTCCGTGACACACGTCGTGAGCACCCGCACATGAAGTTTATGGTGATTGAAGATGCCCTGGCATCGAATGCGCCTCATATCAAGTTACTTCAAGAACTAGACTATCATTACCTGTTGGGCGCTAAACAAACAGATCACCAATTTCTATTTGACTGGGTCGATAAGACATCGACGACGGCGACCCATGAACAGATTGACGGGAAAGGTGTTATACACCGCTTTCGCTATCTTAATAACGCTCCTCTGAATGACGCCAATTTTGACTGTGAGGTTAACTTTCTAGAGTATTGGGAAATTAAACCTAATGGAAAAAGCACACACTTTTCCTGGGTCACGGATATCCCGATCACCCATGACAATCTCATGCTGTTGATGAGAGGCGCAAGGGCGCGTTGGAAAGTAGAAAATGAAACCTTTAACACCCTGAAAAACCAGGGCTATCACTTTGAACATAATTTTGGTCATGGTTATCACCATCTATCCACGGTGATGGTGCATTTAATGATGTTGGCTTTTCTGATAGATCAGATACAGCAGCGTTGTTGTGGTCTGTTTAACCGTGCGCTGGATAAGGCTAAAAGTAAGATACGTTTCTGGCAGAAAATACGCAGCTTATTTCAAAGTTTTCTTATTCCGCACTGGGAAGCGATGTATTTGGGTATAGCCAACGAACTTAAACCGACGGTGATTCCCTACAATACGTCGTAACGATCTGGCCATGATTGAATTGTTCGAGGTGAGGTTTTTCAGGGTAAAACAGGCCGAACAATAAGACAGGCAATGACCAGTACAGCTTTCTGCCCCCTGAATGTTTTTATATTAGTAAAGCAGGTCAGTTACACGTGAAAATTTATTTCAGCGGGAGCGGCTGGTTGAGTGATGGCATCCTGCTGGGTTAGCAGGGTTTCTGCTAGAATGGAATCT
>CALCSG010000051.1 GCA_937894085.1 uncultured Gammaproteobacteria bacterium
TTTAGCGCAACATCTTTTAAACTTCAGGCCACTACCACAAGGACAGCTGCTGTTACGCCCCGGTTTAAAGGATTTCGTTACAGGTTGCATCATTTCACCAGTGGTGTAAAACCAGCGCCCCTGTTCAAACACAAACTGACTTTTTTCATGCATAGCTTCCACCTGCTTATCCACTAACAATAAAGCTTCAAACTCAACTGTAGCCTGACCACCTTGAGAGGCATAATCAACAATATCAAGCCCCAACCACTTTATTTCTGCATCAAGCTGTAAGTTCTCGGGTCGATAATCCTGATGCCAGCTTTCCATAAGGTAATCCCGTTCATTCAGAACATATGCGGTAAATCTTGAGCGCATCAGCTGTTGCGCATTTTCAGCAACCGCCTGATGTGATATAAAACGACCACAGCATTGGTCGTAATTTTTTCCCGATTGACACGGACAGTTCATATCAACATTTAAGTATTCATAAGGATCATTATTTTAGCATGTCTCAAGCTCTCGATATATTAAGCAGCAGCTTTGGTTACGAAAGTTTCCGTTTTCAACAACAGAAAATTATAGACACCCTGATAAATGGGAAAGATGCACTGGTGTTGATGCCTACCGGCGGAGGAAAGTCCGTTTGCTATCAAATTCCAGCCATTATCAGACCCGGTGTAGGCATAGTAATTTCACCATTGATCGCCCTGATGCAGGATCAGGTGGATGCACTCGAACAAAATGGCGTAAAAGCCTCTTTTTTAAATTCCACCCTGACAACGGAACAACAGTACCGGGTAAAGCAGCAGTTACTGAATAGTGAAATTGACCTGTTGTATGTTGCTCCGGAACGCGCCATGACTGATGATTTTCTGCAGTTATTACAACAATGTGAAATTGCCCTGTTTGCTATCGATGAGGCACATTGTGTATCGCAGTGGGGTCATGATTTTCGTCGTGATTATCAAAACCTGTATCGACTTCACGATGCATTTCCCGAAGTTCCACGTATTGCACTGACCGCAACTGCCGATAAACGCACACGACATGAAATCGAGCAACAGCTTAACCTGCAACAGGCCGAAAAATTTGTTCACAGTTTTGATCGGCCCAATATTTTTTATCAAATAAGTGAAGGTCAGAATAATCGTCAAAGACTATGGAACTTTATTAGCAGAAAACATCCGGATGATGCTGGCATTATTTATTGCCTGTCGCGTAAGCAGGTGGAAAGTACCGCTAACTGGCTCTGTCAAAAAGGACGTAATGCCCTGCCCTATCATGCCGGTCTAGATAAGGATACCCGCGCCGATAATCAACGACGCTTCCTAAAGGAAGAAAATATTATTATCGTCGCCACTATCGCATTTGGCATGGGAATCGATAAACCGGATGTGAGATTTGTCGCTCACCTCACTCTACCAAAAAACATTGAAGCCTATTACCAGGAAACAGGTCGCGCAGGTCGTGACGGACAGCCCGCCAGTGCCTGGCTTGCATATGGTTTACAGGATGTCATTACTTTACGCCAGATGACCCAGGATACTGATGCGGATGAAAGTCACAAACGCAACGTTCATCAGAAACTTGAGGCCATGTTAGGGTTATGTGAACAAACACGCTGTAGACGTCAGACCATACTTAATTACTTCGATGAAGCAATGGATAAACCCTGCGGCTACTGCGACAACTGCCAGTCCCCACCAGAAACCTGGGATGCCACTGAAGCAGCTAGAATGGCACTATCCTGTATTTATCGAACAGGGCAGAGGTTCGGAGTGAACTACCTGATTGATGTGTTATCGGGAAAAGATCATCCAAGAATCATTCAAAATGGTCATGACAAGGTCAGCACATTTGGCATTGGTAGCTTTTTACAAAATTCAGAGTGGCACAGTATATATCGTCAGTTAATTACATTAGGCTATATTTCCAGCGATGTAGAAAGCTATGGTGCTATCAAGCTTAGCCCCATTTGCAAGCCCTTACTAAAGGGCGAAGAAACCTTACATCTACGTAAACAACAGGTGGAATTAATCAGGGAAAAATCGACCGGCAGCAAGTCAAAATTAAATGTCCGCCTGGCAGATCAGGAACTGTTCGATGCCTTACGTGCATTACGCAAACAACTGGCCGATACTCAGGGCGTTCCTCCATTTGTTATTCTGCATGATAAAACCCTGCATGAAATCTGTTCCACAAGACCCACCAAACTTTCCCAGATGGAATCCATCTCCGGTATTGGAGCAAAAAAACTCGAACTGTATGGAGCTGATTTACTTAAAGTCGTAGCACAATATCCGCTAGATGAAATTTTAGACAATCACTTAAGCGACACCATCAATCAAACACTAAAACTGTTTAAACAGGGCATTAAAGCGGAACAGATAGCTACCGAAAGAGAGCTTTCGCTTAATACTGTTTATATTCATTTGAGTAGTGCCATCGAAGCCGATCTTATTCAACTGGAGGATGTTATTCAGCTGGATAAAACCGAACTCGATGACATAATGTACGCCATGGAACTGGAAGCTGATGAGGAGAATTTTAGCCTGAAAAACGTATTCGATAGCCTGCAACAGAAATATGACTACCCTGTCCTGTATTGCGTGAAAGCCAGCATGTTACTTTGAGACGATACAATCCAATAGTCATGAAATCGATCAATAAGAGTTATTCCGAGCCAAAACTATTAAATCATGGCTATAATCTTTTAAAAAGTTTAAAAAGAATCCCGAATTCAACTCATAAGTGCAACTTAACCTAGCTGCACTGTTAAGGAAAGA
>CALCSG010000052.1 GCA_937894085.1 uncultured Gammaproteobacteria bacterium
GTCCATTTATGTGGAGTATGGAATTATGTGGAGTAGTGTATTTACCTATACGCTTTATCCACGTTTTTAAAGGGTTTCTACCAATTTGACTATAAATTTACTGGACATAATATTCGTGCTTATTTGAAGTGGTAGTTCCCATTACTGGAGACTACTATGAATATAAGATCCTCTCTTCACCCCATTTCCAAAGATAGTTTTCTTGAACGTGACCTTTCGCCACATGTTGCAGATTTCATCGACTATCTGAAACAAAGTCGATATGCAAAGTCTACTATTCAGGCATATATTAGCGGTATCACACACTTTGAACAGTGGGCAAACCGGTCTCGTCTGCAGGTCAACCAACTTAATAAAACTACAGTCAGTCAATTTCTTGATGGGCACCTTCCATATTGTGACTGTCCCGCACCCGTTTGCCGTAATTACCGTTCTTTGCGCGCGGCAATTGGTCATTTTTTGCGTATATTGCGCAACAATGGCGCTATTGAGGAGTTGGTGCTGCCGACCAGTTCGGTTGAAAATGAACTGGCCAACTTTGACAAATTTATGTGCAATGTCCAAGGCTTGGCAACCCAAACGCGTAATGCGCGCATTCGCATCGTAAGACATTTATTGTTGAAACGATTTGCCGACTCTCATTTTGTTGCATCAGCAATTCAACCCAACGATGTACGTCAGTTCATCGCAGAAAAACTCGAACAGCATAGCACTGCATCCAATGCGAGTGCTCTGGCCTGTGCCCTTAACGCTTATTTTCGTTATCGTTCGGTTTGTGGAGATCAAGTTCACAGATTGACAGGGGTTATTGCCCGTCCTGCCCACTGGAGCTTAGCTTCACTGCCACGATCACTCAGCCCTGACGAAATTGAGAGTCTGCTCGCTTCATTTACATCCAATCTGCCATCACAACGTCGTGGGTATGCCATGGTGCGCTGCGCCCTTGACCTGGGGCTACGTGCCAGCGAAGTCGTTAACCTCAAGCTATCTGATATTGACTGGAAAGCCAGTACTCTCACATTAAGACAAACCAAGTCATGCCGGGTCGATATCATGCCATTACCTGCTGTCACTGGACAGGCAATTGTAGATTATTTGCAGTTTGAGCGCCCTCCAACAACTAACCCTGCTGTCTTTGTGCGTGTGAGAGCTCCACATGATATTCCTATTAGTGTACACGCTATCCATAGAGTGATACGCGATGCTTACCGTCGTATTGGTTTAACACATACCCGTATGCATGCGCTACGCCACACGTTGGCTCGACAACTGCTGGAACAGGGTGGTTCACTCAAAGAAGTGGCTGATGTTCTACGACACCGTTCTCTAAATACTTCGCTCATTTATGCAAAACTTGATAGTCACCGGCTCCAGGCCGTTGCACTGCCCTGGCCCGGTAGTGAATCATGAATACGCTCACCACCATGCAGTTTAAGGTACAGAGTTACCTGGCCGAACGTCGTCGCCTGGGGTTTGAGCTAAGATCTCCTGGCCTTGCTTTGATGAGTTTTGCTCGATATGTTGATGACCGTGGCTTCAAAGAGCCAGTGTCGGTGGAGATCATGTCTGACTGGGCAAAGCTCGATAAAATGCAAAAAAATACACCCGTCACATGGGCGAGACGGTTAAATCTACTAAAGCCGTTCATGCACTATCTCAGGCAGTTCGAACCCCTTACCGAAGTTCCGGATGAGCCGATCTTTGGTGCCATTCAGTCTCGACTTACACCGCACATTTACCACGAACAGGAGATTATTGACCTACTATCAGCGGCACGTGGTATCACACCCACTGGCGGCTTGCGACCGGCAACTTATGAGACACTGTTTGGGCTGATAGCGTCGACCGGTATGCGTATATCTGAAGCGGTTCATCTTCTCGATACGGACGTAGACTTAAAACAGGGGATGCTGATTATTCGACAGACCAAGTTCACCAAATCACGCCAGCTACCACTTCATTCGAGCACGGTGACAGCCTTGCTAAGATATCGGCAACAACGAAATCAATACGTTCAGATGTCTCCTGAGTTACCGTTCTTTATCAGTGTACGTGGGAAGCGTTTAGGCCATGCTATGGGACTGCGCCAGATACACCGGGTATTCAATAGTTTAAGCGACCAATTAGGCTGGATTAATCGTGGTGCCCACGACAGGCCGAGAATCCACGACCTTAGGCACACATTTGTAGTACGCCGCGTGATGCTTTGGCATAAATATGGCTCAGACATTGATCAAGCGATGCTGGCGTTATCCACGTATATGGGCCATGTTGAAATATCCTACACTTACTGGTACCTGACTGCAGTCCCAGAACTGATGGCAGTTGCGGCTAGCAGATTTGAGGTATTTGCTCATACGCTGGAGGTGGGAGATGACTAATAAACCTCAAACTGCTGATTCTTCTTCCTCATTTCCTGCTCTGGTTCAGGAATTTTTTTCTCATTATATCGTCGACCAGCGTGCTCTTAGTCCTCACACCGTGGCTGCTTACAGAGACACTTTTAAGTTGTTTCTGGCATTCACACAGAAGCAACTTGGCATATTACCAACGGCACTAAAATTGACCGACTTTACCGCTGACTTAGTTCTGGAGTTTCTGGATCATTTAGAGCAGGAACGGCATAACACGGTACGCAGTCGTAATGCGCGATTAGCGGCACTACGCGCATTTTTAAAGTTTGCCTCGCACAGAGATATGGCATCACTGCACATCATCACGCAAGCACTTGGCGTGCCGATGAAACGTTATGAGCGACCTATGCTTGGGTTCCTGTCACGCGAGGAGATATTAGCAGTAATCGGGAATTCTGGAACAACCTGGATCAGCCAACGCGATCATTTGTTGCTGGCTTTACTCTATAACACGGGGGCTCGTGTCTCAGAGATTATCAGGGTACAAGTAGCGGATGTAGTAATTGATGGAGCCGCCTGTGTACATCTGCATGGAAAGGGGCGTAAGCAACGCTCAGTACCATTGTGGAAAACAACTGTTTTAACGATCAAGGCATGGCTACGGTTAAATAGTCAAATGAATGCCGATTCCGCTTTGCTACCCAATCGAAAAGGCCAAACAATGACACGATCTAATGTCAAACTTCGTCTTAATTTGGCGGTGCAATCTGCTTCAAAACATCTTGCGGGTCTGACCAAGCGTAAAATATCACCACATATTATTCGCCATACAACGGCTATGCATCTATTACAGTCCGGTGTTGATATCAGTGTTATTGCCCTATGGTTAGGGCATGAAAGTACAGCGATGACTCATATGTATGTTGAGGCTGATCTGGCTATGAAAGAAGTAGCACTCGCAAAACTCCAGGAACCTGATACCAAGTTTCAGCGCTATAAAGCACCAGATGCATTGATGCAATTTCTAGAAACACTCTAATTATTATGTGGAGTTATCGAGTGAGTTTTTGCCTGTACTACAGGCGCTGACTCGCTAGTACTAAATTAACTCCACATAATTTCATACTCCACATAAATGGAC
>CALCSG010000053.1 GCA_937894085.1 uncultured Gammaproteobacteria bacterium
TTCGGTTGGTTTCCTGTTTGCGTTGTGTAAGAGATAAATTCATCTGGATATCCTAAGTGTCATGGATTTATGTTTTAAAATTATTAGCCTGATTAACTTTAATAATCTGTATGTTAAACTTGATTTGAGTGGTCATCGTATTCCCTGATAAAGATGGGCTCATCAATATAAATACCATAATCCCACTATCCAGGTTAATCTTTGTTTACCATCCTATTTTAAAAAAGTGGAGTAACTATTCCCAGAAGAGCGCGAACTCCTCTACGGGAAAGGTTAAGTTATATCATTCAGCGAGGTAATAATTTAATCAAAATCGTATGCATCATATTGATCTCTAATCATTATCAAATAATGCGATTGTATAGATGAAATATTAATCCAACCTTAAAAACAGGTACCTCAAGGCGGTTCACTTGGGCATAGCAGAGAAACTTGCCACAGTGATAACACTCGCTTTGACCTGCGCCACGTTCACCTCAGTCAGAACAGCATGTGCACCTGCATTGGACAAGGTGTCCGGGCACAACATACGGGGTGCTGCTTAAAGGGCATGGAAACCCAGTGTGTTGAATTGCGTCGAAATTTGATCCACCATCTGCAGTCAATATTATCCCACAAGGTAAAAGTAAGCTCATTGATTTCTAAACTTATTTTGAAGGTTTTCCTGGATTCTTTATTCAGTGCATGAACTATTGAATGTGGGTCAAATGATCATGCAAATCAACAAGGAATGGCAACAGGTCGGCCAGCGACGGATAGGTGCCATTATTAAGAAAAAATGAGTTTGGAAATTTATATGTCAATATTATTCTTTTTAAAGGTTTGTTTAAGCTTGGTAGAGTATTGTAATACTCTGTATGAAACGACCTAACAGTAATTTTCACTAAATAATTTTTAATATGTACTATTTCAATATTTACTCAGTAAATGAAAAAAATTAATCTCATAATCATTGGTAGCCTAACTTCTATTACATTTTGGTTGTTAGAGTCCTTTATCCATTTAGAGTTAGACAAAGTCGATAGAATAGAGTTATTTCCAAAAGATATTAATGAATTATGGATGAGGTCTCTGATAGTCATCTTAATAATGGCTATGAGCTTTTATGCGCATATTTCTCAAACTAGAGAACGGAAAATTGAACGAGAAAAATCGCAATTACAAGAGCAACTACTTGATGAGCATTATAATAATATGGAACTCATCTTGGATACCAGAATACAAACAAACTTAGCCCTCAATAATTTTAATTATAGCGTTATCTCTATAATGGATAAAATCGAGGATGGTGAGATGTTATCCGAGAAGGAAGTAAGCCATCTCAGAACGGTCGGAACAGCCGTTCAGAATAAATTAAATAGATTGTGGGGTTAAGAGCCCAGAAGATAAACAATTATATTCAGTCAAAATGGTTTGAGCATATTAAATCGATTTACACTTTTACCGAGCTTAACCGGGAGTATGTAGTAAAAAATCACCAAAATTTCAGTATATTCGATTAGGCTTAATCATGGACATACCGGCCATTGGACTAAAGCAAGGCAATAACTAAAAATTAGGTAATATTGTAATTGCTCGCCAACTTATTCTGTATAGTGGCAACCTAATTGCTTAGCTAATTTTGCCAGCCGTTTATCACGAGTCCAGAGCTTTACGTTTTGAGATATTGTAACTGCAGCCAGAAGCTGAACATCAATAAATCCAACTCCTTTTTCCATTAACTTATTTTTCTCAATAAAAAACAGGGTTTCTTCATGGCTTGTCGTGTGCAGGGATTCAAGACTTCTCCAGAGAGTTAATAGTTGAGTTCGATTTTTAAAATTTCCGCATGCAAGTTCACCGATGATGAGAGGATGCCATAACCACCTGATTTCTCTCTAACAAGTTAGCAAGGGATGGGCAGACACCACGCAGGTAATCAACCCAGACAGATGTATCGACCAAAATCATGAAAGCGGTTTTCGGCGAGAAATATCCTCAAGTAGTGGTTCACTCCCGGCTAACTGAGAGAGACGCTTAGCGCTTTCACGTTGAATTAACGCTTTTAGACTCTCTTTAAGTAAAGCTGTTTTTTCCTTTACGCCCGTCAGCCTGACAGCTTCCTCGTATAATTGGTCATCGATATTTAAAGTCGTTCTCATTTTAATTCTCTGCACGAATACATGCAGCAGTATATGTATGTGTAATATCAACTTTAATTTTTTATCTGTCGTCGACTGTTATTTGGAAAATAATTAATATGGGATTACTGGATGTTTATGAAATTAACAAGGGAAGGGGCAAATCAAACACGTTCTGGCTTCTCCCTACTGGACATAGTGGCCCAGTAGGGAATTAGGGCTTGTAGATTAATAACGAAATAGCCAGCAATACAGATCCGGCTAAATCATGGACGAAGCGGCTATTTTAACGTTGCTCAGAAGAAGAAAAAATGTCCGACTTAATGAGCTTTGTTATTTTTTAGAGTTAATGCGTCAACGCTATTAATTCATCATTCATTTCATTTAATGTATAAGAATCGGTGGCGAGTTCCAAATACCCATTAGCTAGTGATTTACTAGCTTCTGAACTAAATTCTAAATCTGTATGTAATAAGTGAGATGTTGAAATTTCACTAATTTTTAGTATAGCAATTAGAGCCTTAATCATGGGGTCTTCTATTTCCATGCTTGATTCATTATGACTGTGATAAATGGCAATACACACTTTTTCCGGTAGCTGCCAATTCTTTGCCAGCAAAAAACTGATAATCGCATGATTAGTGCCATATAGATTGTTCTCTAGAGATAAGCATGATACTGGATAGGCTAAACCCTCTACATATTTCGTAGAGTAATCTTCAGAGATTTTCTCTAATATTAATGCACCGGTATTTTGAAATAACCCTGCTAAGTATGCTGATTCGACAGGTACATCTTCTATAGAGAAAGATAGTGCTTTAGCACCTACCGCGATGGCTTGTGTACTATGCCAAATATATGACTGAAAAGGTGAGCTTTCTCCTAGTGCCCTTTTTAAAGCTGAAACTAAAATAATTTCCTTAATTACAGTTAAGCCTAATAACACAGTTGCTTGTGAAATAGACTCGATTTTCCTCGGTAACCCAAATTTAGCAGAATTAATAGTTTTTAATGCCATGCCTGAAAGGACAGGATCAGTAGAAAGAATGCTACCAATCTTTGACATGTCCGGATCACTTTTTAATAGCTCCTGTTGGAGAGCAAGAACTGCTTCTGGAATATGTGGAATCTCAATGCCTTTGAGAGCATTAAATGCTTCTTTTAACTCGATTTCTGATGGGATTAGGTTCATTTTTTTATATAGTAGAAACTAGTAAATTGAGGTAGTGTTTTGTTCGAAACATAACCGGTAATGATGTTATATGCGAAAATATGGTGATACACCGACTTATTTTTATAAAAAGCTCTTATTCATAGCATAATAAATCAAAATGGCTCTGTATAAAAATCATGTAAAACCACTCTATACCAAAACTACTGTCAT
>CALCSG010000054.1 GCA_937894085.1 uncultured Gammaproteobacteria bacterium
AGGATTGACAGGGACAGCAGGTGTACTCCTGTATTTATATTATTAATAAATCTATGTTGTAGTTATATTTTTTGGTTTTAATGTAAATAGCTATTGTATACAAATTGAATACCGCTGTATCAGTGGTTAGAGTAAAAATCATTGAAAAAACTGGTATGCTATTTAGTGCCTGAACGAAGAGCAAGTTCTACTATGACTTCACTGGGCGCGCAATCATTAGACTTCTAAATATTATTATTTGGAATAACCAAACTTCAATATGAAGTAGTCAAAATATCACATACCCAGACAAGTCTCGTACGTACTATTTTCTGTTCGATCACTAATTAAAAAACCCCGAATGAGTCCGGGGTTTCGGTATTTTCCTGAATAGCTTTGAGGCTCTGATCAGGGGGTTGGAGTAAAGCTCAACTCAAAAGCATCTGTCCAGTCTATACCATTAGGATAAATGCTCCTCAGGTAAGCCGCATTTTCCAGTGCTGCCGAACGCCAGTCAAGAGGATTAGACCCCTGGTTCTGTTCCTGTCCGGCAAATCCATTTATGAACACAGCATTCAATAACTCGACACAACTGGAGTTAATATCTGCACACAGTTCACCACTAAAGTAATTTGTATCTAAGTCTAACGCACTGATGATCATGTCCAGGGAAGGATTAAAAGGCAGCCAGCTGCCGCCACTGACAACTGTAGTGCGGCCTCCTTTGTAAGTTGCCGATGTGATGGTTTTGTTGATGTATTCCCAATCGGCATCATCTTTGAAGAAGTAGACATCTTTTTTGGTAAATAGATAGTTTCCAAGATTGTTGTTTTGCAGCAGGTTTAACCAGAGTGGTAGTGACATATTCTGGATTTCTTCGATGGCAGCACCGTTACCGAGCATGTCAGACACGGTATAAAATTGAATACCAGGGATTTCAGTTATAGATGTTACGTTGAAAAACTGATCATTCATTTTAATCATGCCGCGAGCGGTATAAACCTGTCCTAGTACACTGGCATTTAAATCTTTAACTATTTCGATTCGCATACCATCCGCCCACCTGTTATTTTCATCGAATTGCAAAAACATATCGGCTCGACGGGTATTTTGATCAAAGTTAAAATCCATGCGCATCCTGACAGGATCTTCAGGATCGACCTGTTCACCATTGATTCCGTTGGTTGCTATAATCATTCTGCCTTCTGCAATATCTTCCCCAGTTGTATTCCAGGAAATGTAAAACTCCGGTAAGGAGTCGCTGGTAGGAGGATTTGCCCGGTCATAGCCATAATACATACGAGCTGTGGTCTGGCTGTCTGTTTCATCCGTTACACTGTAATGAGTAGGTTCAGATGGATCATAGTTTTCAGCCTGGGTATCATTGTCTGATTCAATCAGGCTGCCATCATGTTCAATTAAGTCAGTAATATCTATGATCAGGTCGGCAATGCAGGTCCAGGTTGCCATGGTAGAAACCAGAAAACGGGTGGTTTTATAGCCATTTTCAAACAGGTCTTCATCATCTTCAATACCCTGAAAAGCGCAGGGTTCACCGGTGGATGCCTTGTTGGAGATAGCTGAAGTAACGGATTTGAAAGCAACTGGTCTGCTTTGCAGGGCTGTGCCACCGGTTAAACTATCAGGTAACTGTAAATCAAGTGATAGGCTGTCAGCTCCTGTATCAGTCGTTTCGTCCGTTTCAGTTGCGCATCCTGCCAGTAGAGTGACGCCGCTTATAAAGAGCAGGCTCATGAGCTTTTTATTTAACATTTTTTTGACTCCGTGTTTAAGTGTAATGTTTAGGAGACGCATAAAACTTCAGGATTTGAAAAAACATTTATAACGCGAAAGTAGAAGAACGCCAGGTTTCGGAAAACCTGTTTGCCTTTCTCTTTAGTTAATACTGTTTTTTAGACTTAACAATAACGGTAAATTATTTTCCGATAAATAACGGTTTCAGCCTGCTATCGTAGAGGTCAATGTTTTAAATAAATTAAAATATGTAAGGATTCCCTGTCTATTAATAGTTAAGCCATTATTTTTTTAAAATTATGAATAGAATATTATTAGTGTTATTACTATTAAGTAGTATCTCTCACGCTGCTGATCAGTCGCTATTACTGACAGACAAGTCATCCCAGTTTATCAGTTACTGGAAATCACATGTGGTGACTGTCGCACAGGATAAACGCATACGACTGGCCGAAAAAGTTTATGATCGATTATTACGTGGCTGGGATAGCTCAAGACTGGAACCCGGTCTGTATGTCGTCGATTCAGAGTCTGGTCCTTGGGCGGCTTCGCTGGTGGATGGCAATATTCTATTGAGTCTGCAGGCACTGGATACTATCAACAGTTTCGGGGAGCAACGTGCCGAACACTTGCTGGCATTCGTTCTGGCCCATGAACTGGCACATCAGCGAGCAGATGATTTATGGCAGCATCGTTTTTTTAATTTGAATCAACAGTCTCAGGATAATCGTCAGGCTGATTTTCAGATAGACAGAAGTGGGCTGGCAGATATGGAGCAAAAAGAAGCGCGTGCCGATCACGATGGCCTGGTGTTAATGTCCAGCGTGGGTTTTAATCCTTATCAGGTGGTCGGTAAGAAAGATTTTTTTACAGAATGGGTTGAAAGTATCTGGATGCAGCCCTGTAATAATCAGCAGGATTCATTGTTGTTTGATGCCTGCCAGCAGGCCAAAGAGCGTGCCTTACGCACATATTCCAAACTCGACCTGGTGGCCAGTCAGTCGAGTTTGTATGATCTGGGTGTACAGGCATTAGTAGCGGCTAACTATAGCAGAGCACGCTTCTACTTTACCCAATATGGACGGGACTTTCCAAACCGGGCTGTTATGTCTGCTTTGGGTATCAGTCACCTGGCTGAAGCGATTCAATTGCGTAAATCACTGATCAAGCAAGGTTTGATCGATTCCCCTGATTTTTTCTTTCCTTTGATACTGGATGCAACTGCTGGCGTAGAGGCTAATATCCCTGACAACCCTAAACGTGCCGCAGTGAATTCATATCTGCAAAAACAGCAGGTCAGGATAAACAAACTGGTGGAACAGGCAGTGGCTTATTTCGAAAAGGCGATAAAACTGCAACCGGAATATAAAACTGGTTACCTGGCATTGGCATCGGCTTATTTATTAACTGAAAACCAGTTCATGGTGCGTGGTGTTTTACAGGGTCGTTATCAGCCGCGCTTCGGCCAGGACCCGGCTTCTGAAATGTTACTGGCATTGACTACTGCAATAGAGGGGGGTACTGAACAGGCTATTGAGTTGTTACGACAGTTAATTGCAGCTACTGCTCATGATGTTTCCGACAGCGATATGAATAAAATGCACAGTGATTTACAGAAGTACAGTATGATTTATAATTTATCTGCACTATTAAAATACAGTGGAAGAGAGCCAGAATCAGAGCAACAATGGAAGCTATTTGCTAAAGCAGCACAGAAAAAAGGCAATGCTCATCTTTTTCGACTGGCAGTGGCGCAGCTACAGAACAGCTACGGCAACACGAAAACAGTTTTAAAGCAGTCACCGACCGTCAATGGTTTGCGACTTGGAAATAAAAAAACCAGGGATGATTCGGGGCATAGCATTAATGAACTGTGGATCGAAGGGGAGCAGTTTCATGTGTATAACTATGTCAATGGAGCACAGTTTATAACCGGTGCAAATGGAAAAATCATCAGTGCAAGTCAGCATTCAGGCCCGGCCAGTATCGAAAATTTATTGCAGTTAGGGGATGATGCGGGTCGCCCGATTAAAACACTGGGCCTGCCTGATCGGCGTATTAATCTGGCTGCCGGAGAATATCTGGCTTATGATCAATATGGCCTTGCGTTACAGATCGATGAGCATGAAGTCAAAGGGTGGTTTCTATATTAATGATTATAATTTCCTAAAGTTTATTGTTTGACAATTAAATGACTGAAAACGAACGACAGGGTGATATTCAGCTGGCTCGATCAGCAGCCGGGGGTAATCAGACTGCGCGTGTTTCGGTGAATCAGCTGATCCATCCCCTCATTGATTACCAGACGAATAAATTCTGCCAGCGATTCTGCCATGAAAACCGCTATATTTACCGTTGCAGCCTGAGTCGACCAGTGGGATCAGTCGATTCCGCTGCGATGTTGTGTGAATGGGGGAATGCAAGTTATGGCTGGATGTTAGATGATCTGGCTAGTAATAAGCGCTTATTGAAATATGAAGGAAGACATGGTGCTGGTCTATTTGACTATTGTTATCGTATTGCCAATTCCCTGCCTTTTTATGAGCGCTGGAAAGACTGGCGTTTTGGCCGGCGTGTACATGTACCGACCTATATTCAGGATATCTCGCCGCATGCATCCGGAATTTTTTATGGGTTACGCTCGCATCAGCAATTACCCCTGATCGCTCAGCAACTGGCTTTACCATTACAACAGGTCGAAACTTTAAGCTGTCTTATTATCAATGCACTGACGCAACACAAGCGTCTGTATTTACTCGATCCCCCGCTCACCCAATCGTTAACTGCCACAACAGATTATGAAATATCCGGTGCGGCTGAACAACTGGATGTTCCCGACTGGGATGAACCGATGGAAGATCAACAGCAAAAACAGAAATTGCGAGAATGCTGGGACACGCTGGAAGCGGCCGAACAATTTGTGCTGGAAGCTCTGGTTATCGATGGACTTGAGGCGCAATCTGTCCTGAAGGCTTTATTACAGATGAGTATAAGCATTAAAAAAGGTGTAAGTGCCGAGCAGACTACGGTTCAACAACTGTATTATTTTAAACGTAAAACCCTTAGTAAGATGGAGAAAAGGTTAAATGCATAAAATTTTCAAAAATGCAGACAATGGGCGTCCTGTTTTTTTATATGAAAGTATGAATTTTAGATGAGTATATAAATGATTAATTCCAGTTTAAAGCATCCGGATGATATTGATTTAGCAAGTTACCTGGCCAGGCCGGATTCAACTGCTCACAGCAATATCAGTTTGCATCTGGCTGGTTGTGCAGATTGTAGAAAACAGGTAGAGATGATGAGTCTGCTGAAGACAGAAGCAGCCGCATTACATAGCGAAACTTGTGATGAACAACAGCAGCAAAAGGTAGACGAATTTATTTACAGAGACTTATCTGGCATTAAGAAAGTAGCTCTCAGAACGCAGATTACTGGTGATCCTGCCATGCTAAAATCGGCCCTGCATAGTTTGACGCAAAAAAATAATAAGCCATTAACTCAACAGTCTCAGCCACAGTCCAGTCCAGCCACATCGATAGCTGGCGACTGGTTTCAGAAGCTGATATCCAGCTGGTTTAGTCTGCCTGTCACTGCGTTGGCAACGATGGTATTGACGTTTGTGGTTATTCAATCTTTCGGGTTATTCAGTAAGCAGGATAACAGCATCAGCATTGCCAGTTTTCAGGATAACCAACGCATTCGATTCCTGTCACAGAATAAAATGCCGGGCATTGGCTTTTTTTCCAGCGCAGGGCAACAATCAGAACCTTTCCAGAACCTGAAAATTTCATTCAGTGAAGATCAACAACTCAACCTTGAATGGCAACCGGTGAGCCATGCCAGAGATTATAATTTAACGCTAAGCCGTTATAGCGATGGTCAAAAACAACTACATGATAAAATAACTGTTTCAACAACATTTGCCACTATAACACTGAATGAAGACGATTTTAATCAACGCTTCGAATGGACCTTATCCGGAGATACTACACAGGGTAAAACATTTATTACCTCAGGTGGTTTTGTAATAATGAGGGATGAAAACTGATGAAATATTTTAACCAATTAACCCTGTTAAGCGTGCTGATCCTGGTGTCGTTTTTTCAGCTTAGCCATGCACAATCTCGCGGTATAGGACTGGTCACACAGACTGCTGAAAGTCGAACTCCATTTAAGGGAGGGTATTATCGTGCACTGGTAATAGGCAACAGCGTGTATCGGGACAAAATTGGTGAATGGCCATCACTTAAAACTGCCGTTTCTGATGCACGGGCCATCAGCAATATATTGTCAACGCAATATGGATTCAGTGATGTTGAAACGTTGGAGAATGCTACGCGTCGTGATGTATTAAAGGCACTGGATGGTTTATCCAGAAGAGCACTACCGGATGACAATATTCTGGTGTATTACGCTGGTCATGGTTTTCTGGATGATGACAGCAGTCGTGGTTACTGGGTGCCGGTAGATGCTGAAGGTACTGACAGCTCTACATTTTTAAGGAATTCTACGATTCGGGATGAGCTTAACCTGATTGCCACCCGATCAAAACATACACTGTTAATTTCTGATTCCTGTTTTAGCGGTACCTTATTGCGCCAGGGGACCCGGGGTATCCGGCAGCAGGATGATTCAGAAAAATATTATAAAAAAGTGTCCGATAAAAAGAGTGTGCAAATCATAACAGCCGGTGGTGTCGAGTTTGTCGATGATAATTACCAGTCATCGGGGCATTCACCCTTCACGTATTTTTTGCTCAGCGAATTGAAAAATAATGACCGTAAAATGTTAACGGTCAGCGAGTTATCTGGAAATGTAATTAAAACAGTTGCTAATAATGTTCAGCAGGTCCCTGAAGCAGGTGTATTGCAGGGGGCAGGTGATGAACTGGGCGAATTCATTTTTATCAGGTTAAATGTGTTAGTGGAAGGCGTCGATCCGAAAAAGGTTAAGGTAGATGTTAATGTGTTGCCGGCGGAAAATAACACGGTAAATTCATCTAAACCAGATGATTTAATGATGCCTGAAGTACTGCAACTCGAACAAAAAAAGCCAGCTCATGCGGATGTAAATGCCGTCAAACCTCATTTACCTATGCCTACTCTGTAAAGGAACTAAAGATGATGTCAATAAATAAAAAAATCTACATAGGTGGCTTGATAGTGCTGCTGTCATTCTCAGTGCAGGCGCAACAAAATCTGAGCCTGGGTGTGGTGCTAAATGGATCGGGCTGGAGTGGTGATAATGGACAGGGTAGCAGCAGCTTTAGTAGTGACAAAGGTGGTCAGTTTGGCATGAGTATCAGTTATAGCATGAATAAATTTTATACTGGATTGAGTATACAGGGTGGTGAATATCAATTTGATAAAACGGGGCCGGAGCAATTTTCTTCAACAGGCAATTTGCCAACGCAATCAGTTAAGGTCAAACACAGTGATTTTGATTTACTTGCCGGTTATTATTTCTGGCCAAAAGTATCATTATTTGTGGATTTGAAAGCGGTCGGCAGTCGGTGGTTGAATAATGATTATGAACAAAATTTTTCCGGGCTGGGTTTCGGAGTGTCAGGTTATCATCCACTCAATGAAAAATGGACATTATATGGTTCATGGGGATTTGTTGGTGGGAAAATCAGGGAGACCGATAAAACAGAGCTGGGTGATGGGGTCAGTAATGCATTAATTGTCGGGGCAAATTATACACTCAGCAAAAATGACCGGATAAGTATGGGTTTGAAGGTTCGAAATTATACTTTCGATTATGATGACGGCTCGGAGCAGGAATACTCATTGAATGGATTGTTTGCGGGTTATAACCATGTCTTTTCTTTTTAAAGGGCTACTGATTTCATCATTTTTTTTGAACCCTGTTGCCGCTGTCAAAGCTGAATCAGTACAATCCAGCACGCAACTCCAGATAGTCCACGTAGAAATAACCTCTCATCTGGGTGATGGTCAAACGTTTGTGGAAGGTGACCAGGTTACATTTATGTTATCTCTGGATAAAGCGGCTTATGTATACCTATTTTATGAAGATGCCGGTGGTCATATTTTGCAGTTAGTGCCAAATCAAAAACAGCGTTCAAATTTTTATCAGCCGGGAATGTTTATGCTGATTCCAGATCAGGACGCTGAGTATAAGTTCATAGTGCAATCACCATTCGGTGAAGATAAATTGTGGGTATTTGCAGTGGATAGACCGGTGACTGAATTTTCAGGCCAAAAACTTGATAACGGCTTAAAAATACTGGAAAAAAATATATTTCAAGTCAAGGCTTTAATTAAAGAACATGCGCTGAAACTTTACGGTTGTTCTCGGCTGTTGATTAAAACCAAAGCTCGATAAAACGTTTATTTTGTGTTGTTGTTAAGCTGGAAAATCATTTATTAACAGGCATAAAAAAGGCCGCCCGAAGGCGGCCTAAAACTTAATTAGCCCTTTATTTTTATTAAAAAAGTTCCGCTGGACAATCGACTCCTGGTTGTCCGACACACATCGGTACCATCATTTCGTTATCTTCGTGCTCTACGATATGACAGTGCCATACATACAGTCCGTTGATATCGAAATCAGCCGCGATAGAGGTGACTTCTCCAGGGTAGGTAATAACCGTATCTTTCCAGCCATCTTCCCAGGGTTGTACACCTGTAGGCGTTAAGACAGCGCCACTTGGTCCACCACCAATCATAGTACGTCCTAGCACCTTGAACTTAACCAGGTGAACATGGATAGGATGACCATCGACAGTGAAGTTCCACAGATTCCACTGTTCAGCCGTTTGCGAGCCGCTTCCATCCGCATTCACATTGGTCACAATTGGATCAGACCACAGTGTTACAGTTGGTAAACCAGCCTGGTCAACCGTACCCAGTACAGCGGCTTTTGGTGCAAATGGCAGTGCTGTTGGATGAACATTACCACCGGCATCCTGACAGGCACCTGCGACAGGTATAAACGCTGGTAGCTGAATCACATTGCCCAACAAATCGGAATCAACACAGATAAGTGATGATTCTTCTTCAACCAGAGCCAGTTCACGAGTTACAGGATTGGTCACAGCAACTGTGAAGTTTTCCAGCGCTAAAGGATCAACAGCCAGGTTCCAGGGTGGAGTAGCAGCAGTCGCCGGGTTTAACACCAGGCTTAATAACTGTTTATCGGCACGCTTGGTTCTTGTTCTGCCGTTTTCATCCACATAAGTAACTCTCTGGCCAATTACCGGGTGCAGTTCATCACTCGGGCTTGCACCTAATAAAGCCTGATTTACCACAAATCTCATAACCTGACCGGTAGTCGCTGGATCAGCTGGTACATCCGGGAAGCCACCAAAAGGTGCATCAGGCGCAGTATTGGTCATAGTGATGATAGTGCCATCCGGTAAACCTCTGAAATCCACAATAACATCAGCACGTTCTGCCAGACCCATTAATAAAGCTTGTTGTGGATCAGAAGCAGGTGTTTCAGCTGTAAAACGTCCAGAGCTTTTCTGTATTAACCCTGTTGTAGCAAAACCGGTTTTAATAGCCGTAACTGTTGGTTTAAGACTTTGCTCAGCACCAATTTGCCAGAAACGAAGTTCATTAACCGGAAAGTTTACTGGTTTTTTGGATTGGCCGTTATCTTCATAACGGGAAGTCAGTCGATTAACTGTAATCTGGTTACCTGCAGCATCAGTGACTGGCAGTGCCAGGTTGATGAAGCGCGAGTTGCTGCCGTTTAATAAACGAAAACGATACAGAGCGGGAGCGACTTCCTGTACAGGCCAGGTTACACCGTTAACTACCATGGTATTAAAGAAGGCTTCAGGATTCCAGATAGGAGCGATATCAGAAGTTGCAGGATCCATATCGATCTGTAACTCACCTGAACCAGCAGGGAATTGACCATTACCACCGGCATCTGTACCTGCCACATTCAAACCTTCGAAAAAAGCACGGTTATCGGGATAATACAGAGAACCGTCCGTATTAAATGAACGACCCTGAATAACGATAGGAATTTCACGATATTTTTCTCGAGAACCACCCAGAGCTGCCGGGAAGTTGGTAGTTGCCAGGTCTTCACCAGCAACCGGTGCAGGAGAAGGCAGAATAGATCCAGCCATTAAACCTGTTTCACCACCAACGCCAGCTCCATCACGAATTAACCAGAATCCAGCAGGACCTGCCATCACATTCAGGCGAGTCAAGCCCAGTGAGTGATCGTGATACCACAAAGTTGTCGAGGGTTGGTCGTTATGATAACCGAATCGGCCGACACCTTTGCCACCACCAAATTTAGGATCATTACTATTCGTATTGCTTACAACTTTACCATGTCTGTTGGTCAGCTTATTGGCTATATTCCCTTCACAGGCTACATTCCAGATGCCATTCGCATCACGCCCTGAAGGCGCTACATCAAAGCCATCCTGAGCATTTCTTGGTAAGCAGTTTATGTTTTTTGCATCAGGTAGCCACCATGCTTCTGTATACCCATCACCTGCCGAGGCAGTGTGCGCACCATGGACGTGGGTAATAATGGGAACTGGACCCGTATAAGGTTCTGCAGAAGTACCCATGCAGTCTGTACGAACTTCGCCGCCTTTACAGTCAGCAGCCGGGTTTGCCCAGTGCAGTGATTGATCAACTGAAAAGAGATGCGGTAGTGCATTTCCGTCAGTATCCACCAGATCATTGATCCAGTTGACCCTGGTTGTTTGATCCTTGATATTTTCAATCGTATAGGAAGGGTAGTTAAACTGTGAATTTGGTGCTGGCGCCACGCCTGCTGCACCACCTAAAGCGGATGAATCAGGAACAGCATCGCCATCAGGGCCGTAGCTCCAGATCGTTGTTGCAGGAAATGCATCGGTTCTACCATTGATGGTATTCCAGATACCACCCGGTAAAATCTGCTGTTTGAACTGACGAACTGCTATGTCGTACAGGTCCATTGCCTGTCCTGCATCGTCGACTCCCATACCGGTTTTATTCATGACAGGTGGAATGACCAGTGGTGTGACATATTTTGGAATAGTCAACGGATCTAATGTGCCCCCATCTACTGCCTGAGCATGAGCCGAGCCCATCCCAAGACATAGAAAACTGGTCAAAGCGACCAGCTGTTTTTTACTTACAGATATTTTTTTCACCCTTACTATCTCCTTAATTTATGTTCAATCGAATCAGAAGCTTGCATAACTAGTGCCGGAACGGGAACCCTATTTTTTACTGCATATTTTTAATTTCCGTCATAT
>CALCSG010000055.1 GCA_937894085.1 uncultured Gammaproteobacteria bacterium
CAAAAGGCGCTAACCGAGCTCGCTGGTGTTATGAGCCTTTTGATGATTTATTGAAAAAAGCCAAGTTGACTACCGATATTGCAGAACGTACTAAACTGTATGAGCAGGCCCAGGTTATCTTTAAAGAGGAAGCTCCCTGGTTTACTATTGCTCATTCCAAGGTGTCTGTACCTATGAGTACAAAAGTGGTTAATTTTAAAATTGATCCATTTGGTGGTTTTATTTTTTATGGTGTTGACATAAAGTAAAAAATAGATTCTTGATGAATTTTCAGGCTGGTATCATCCAGCCTGATTTTTTAAAGCCTCTGAAATGTTTCGTTTTTTATTGACAAGAATCTCATTAATAGTGCCCACTTTCATTGGGGTAACACTTTTAAGCTTCTCTTTAATTCGTCTTGTACCCGGTGATCCCATCGAATTACTGGCAGGTGAAAGAGGAATTGATCCTGTACGACATGCTGCCTTGCGTGCTCAACTAGGCCTGGATAAACCCTTGCTCGAACAGTACTGGTTATATATTCAAAATGTAATCCAGGGTGATCTCGGTCATTCAATTGTGACTAAAGTCTCTGTAGTTGATGAGTTTTTCACCTTATTTCCGGCCACTATCGAACTCTCCATTTTTGCTATTTTTCTTGCGCTTATTATTGGCTTACCGGTTGGTATTTTAGCAGCGGTAAAACGGGGATCTGTTTTCGATTACAGCTCAATGGGTATTTCACTGGTTGGGTATTCTATGCCTATTTTCTGGTGGGCATTATTACTGATGCTGTTTTTTTCTGTCTATCTCGGCTGGACGCCGGTTTCAGGCAGAATATCGGTACTATTTTATGTAGAACCAGTGACCGGTTTTTTACTGATAGATTCGCTGTTATCTGATGAAACCGGTGCTTTTCAGTCTGCTCTTAGTCATTTGATACTCCCGGCGATTGCTTTGGGAACTATTCCTCTGGCAGTCATTGCGCGCATGACACGTTCGTCCATGCTCGAAGTGCTGGCAGAAGACTATATTCGTACTGCACGGGCTAAAGGCCTGGCACCCTGGCGTGTGATAATCATTCATGCACTACGCAATGCATTGATTCCCGTTATTACAGTGATCGGTTTGCAGGTTGGCGTGCTGTTTGCCGGTGCCATATTAACGGAGACTATTTTTGCCTGGCCGGGAATAGGTAAATGGTTAATCGAATCTGTTCAACGGCGTGATTATCCTGTTTTGCAGGGTGGCGTTTTACTGATTGCTACAGTTGTCATGCTCATAAATCTGCTGGTCGATTTGATGTATGGATTAATTAATCCTAGGATACGTCGATAGTTATGAAAGAAGCTTTATCTATATCATCTCAAAACCCCAGATCCCCGTTGCTGGAAATTTGGGATGCTTTTCGATTAAACCGGGGTTCTTATGTTGCCCTGGTAGTGATTATTATCATTGGCCTATCAGCTTTATTTGCCGGGAGTGTTGCACCCCATTTACCAGCTGAACAATATCGTGATGCATTTCTGGTACCACCCGCATGGGCAGAGGATGGCTCATTACGTTTTATACTCGGAACTGATGATATCGGTAGAGATATACTCTCGCGCATTATTTATGGAGCCAGAGTTTCTCTATCGACCGGTGCGATGGTTGTATTTTCATCCCTGTTGTTCGGCATATTACTGGGACTGATTTCAGCTTTTAATCATGGCGCGATTGACATTGTCATCATGCGTTTGATGGATATTATGCTGGCTTTACCCAGTTTATTGATGGCTATAGTGATCGTTGCCATCTTAGGTCCTAGTCTGGTGAATGCTGCGATGGCCGTGGTTATTGTTCAGCTCCCGCATTTTGTTCGATTAACCCGGGCAGCCGCGATATCGGAGCTCGGTAAAGATTATGTCATAGCTTCAAAGGTCGCCGGGGCAGGGACCTTGAGATTAATGTGGATAACGGTTTTACCAAACTGTATGGCACCGTTAATTGTGCAGGCAACACTAGGATTTTCCAGTGCAATTCTCGACCTTGCTGCTCTGGGGTTTCTCGGCATGGGTGCTCAACCGCCCACACCTGAATGGGGCACCATGTTATCCAGTGCATTACAGTTTATTCAACGTGCCTGGTGGGTAGTCACTTTTCCCGGCCTCGCTATTTTAATCGTGGTTCTGGCTTTTAATTTGATGGGTGATGGTTTAAGAGATGCCCTTGATCCAAAGTTGAAATCGGGATGAATGTTAGAGATGATTGATAGGTAATGGCTTTATTAGACATACAAAATCTCTCGGTAAAATTTGGAGATTATACGGCTGTAGACAAGTTGTCTGTTCAGCTTGATACCGGCGAAATACTGGGTATTGTGGGAGAGTCCGGTTCTGGTAAAAGCGTCTCAATGCTCGCACTGATGGGTTTAATCGCTTATCCCGGTATTGTCACGGCAGATAAACTGTATTTCGATGGCCATGATTTACTGACACTGTCAGCAAAACAGCAACGCAAAATTATTGGTAAGGATATTGCCATGATTTTTCAGGAACCCATGACGAGTTTAAATCCCTGTTATACAGCGGGATATCAAATCATTGAAGCATTAAAAATTCATGTGGGCGGCACAAAAAAAGAATTAGTAGAACGTGCCGTCATGTTACTCGATCAGGTAGGTATACCCGATCCAAAGAGTCGCATGAATTCCTACCCCCATCAATTATCTGGCGGCATGAATCAACGTGTCATGATAGCCATGGCAATAGCCTGTGACCCTAAATTATTAATTGCCGATGAACCGACCACCGCTCTGGATGTGACGATACAGGCACAAATTTTAGATTTATTACTTGGCCTGCAGGAAAAAAGGGATATGGCTCTAGTGCTAATTACGCATGACATGGGAGTGATCGCAGAAACGGCACAAAGGGTGAATGTCATGTATGCAGGGCAAAAAGTTGAATCACAGGAAGCCTCGAAATTATTTCATCATCCCAGGCATCCATACACCAGTGCCTTACTTGAGGCTCTGCCTGAACGCAGTAAAGGTCGCCATAGATTACCCACTATTCCGGGTGTTGTACCGAGTGCTTACGATGATATCCATGGATGTTTATTTCATCCACGTTGTAGAAAAGCCCAGCAACGCTGTCAAACTGAACAGGTTCCGTGGGATGACGTATTGAATGTTAGATGTTTTTATCCGGAGCTGGATAATGACTGATTCTAATTCCCTGAATAAAACTGTCGCCGTCGGTAACCAGTTAAAAAAATATTATTCGGTAAAAACTTCTGTTTTCTCCAGGCCTGTTGAATTGAAGGCACTGGATGGTGTGAATTTTGAATTACAGGCCGGTAAAACACTGGCCGTTGTTGGGGAATCGGGTTGTGGAAAATCAACGCTGGCACGTTTATTAACTTTTATAGAAGAACCCACAGCCGGACAACTGACATTTCTGGGTCAACAGGTCGACCCAGAAAATAAAAGTCAAATTAAAGAGCTCAGGAAATCAGTACAAATGATATTCCAGGATCCATATGGCTCTTTGAATCCCCGTAAAAACGTAGGCTCTATCTTGAGTGAATCGTTAAAAATAAATACTAAATTTAAAGCCAGGGAGCGCAATGAACTGGTGGTTAACATGCTGGAAAAAGTGGGCTTGCGGGCAGAGCATATAAGTCGCTATCCCCACATGTTTTCCGGTGGGCAGCGACAGCGTATTGCTATTGCTCGTGCCCTGATGTTGAAACCTGCGCTGGTGGTGGCTGATGAACCTGTTTCAGCACTTGATATTTCAATTCAGGCACAGGTACTTAACCTGTTAATGGATCTCCAGGATGAATTAAATACCGCTTATGTTTTTATTTCACACGGTCTAAGTGTAGTTGAGCACATTGCCGATGACGTTATGGTGATGTATCTGGGAAGACCGGTAGAGCAGGGCTCACGTGATGAAATATTTGGTTCTCCACTGCATCCTTACACGCAGGCCCTGCTCGCCAGTACACCCTTTGTTGATCCTGACAAAAGGGCAAAACGAGTCTCGCTGAAAGGGGAATTACCTTCACCCTTAGATCCACCGGCAGGTTGCGCGTTCCACCAACGTTGTCCATTTGTAATGGATCATTGCAAAGTCGCCCGTCCTGAATTAAAAACTTATCAGGGTAGATTGATTGCCTGTTTCAAAGTCGAATAAATAGTTTAAAATACTGTCTTTGCTACTCAATAAATCTCAAAATTTGAGTAGCCTCTTTTAGTTTCGACGCCTTGTTGTGTAGTGACTATATAGCTTTACCGGAGAATATGAATGTATATAGGCGTACCCAGAGAGATAAAGAATAATGAATTCAGAGTAGGTTTAACGCCTGGCAGTGTTCGAGAAGTTATTTCACACGGTCATCAGGTTATAGTTGAAACAGGGGCCGGACTTGGAATTGGAAAATCCGATCAGGATTATATTTCTGTCGGTGCCAGTATTGCTCAGACTGCTGTTGATGTATTCCAGCAGGCTGAAATGATTATAAAGGTTAAAGAACCACAGGCTGTCGAACGCGCCATGTTAAGGGCTGATCAAATTCTGTTTACCTACCTGCATCTGGCTCCTGATCCGAAGCAGACTAAAGATCTTGTTGACAGTGGCGCAGTTTGTATCGCTTATGAAACCGTTACATCAGTATCAGGTGGCTTACCATTACTTGCGCCAATGTCCGAGGTGGCTGGACGCATGTCTATTCAGGCAGGTGCACATTGCCTTGAAAGATCCCAGGGTGGAAAGGGTAAATTGCTAGGCGGGGTTCCAGGTGTGGCTCCTGCTAAAGTTGTGATCATTGGTGGAGGGGTGGTCGGACGCCATGCTGCTGATATGGCTATTGGCCTGGGTGCTGATGTGTGGGTGCTTGATAGATCAAACGTGGTATTAAAAAGTCTGTGGGAGCATTTTGGCCGATCTGTTCATACTGTTTTTTCGACTCAGGAAGCACTGGAACAACACGTACTGTCTGCCGACCTGGTGGTCGGGGGTGTGTTAATTCCAGGAGCTTCTGCGCCCAAACTGGTTACTGCTGATATGGTTGCTAAAATGGAAGCAGGTTCTGTACTGGTTGATGTGGCAATAGATCAGGGTGGTTGTTTTGAAACATCCCATGCTACCACACATGCTGATCCAACCTTTGTAGTAAACAATGTCATTCATTATTGTGTGGCCAATATGCCCGGAGCGGTGCCACAGACATCTACATTTGCATTGAATAATGCCACTCTTCCATTTGTGCTTGAAATATCCTCGAAAGGTTATCAACAGGCACTGATTGACAATCCTCATCTACGTCATGGTTTGAATGTTTATAAAGGTAAAGTAACGATTAAAGAAGTCGCGGATATTCAGGGTTACGAATACCACTCTGCAGAACAAGTTCTGGGTATCAATAGTTGAAACTTGATAACAACCTGGATCCACAGGACTGGGATGAGTTAGCCGATTACCTGGCAAATTTTACTGCAGAAGAAGTTAGAGAGCTTGCCAGTAGCCTGAAATCTGAAGTATGGAAACAGGTTCCTGACAGCATAAAACAATCTTTATTTTCCGAATCTTTACCACTTATTGAAACGGATCTGGATTCTGTCGTAGATCAATATCGCAGCGGAATTCGTCCATACCGTAATGGAAATACACATCCTCGATTTTTTGGCTGGGTACAGGGTACCGGCACAGTTCCAGCCTTGATGGCTGATATTGCGGTCAGTACGATGAATTCTAACTGTGGTGGCAGGGATCATGGTGCTATTTATATCGAACGCCTGGTTGTAAACTGGTGTAAGCAGATTTTTAGTTTCCCGCAACAGGCTGGTGGAGTATTAACTTCCGGTACATCCGCATCGACACATCTGGCGTTACAGGTTGCTATCTTCAGTAAACTGGGTCTTGATTATAAGAAAAGCGGTTTTTTCGGAGTGAATAAACCATTGCGTTGTTACACTTCTGTGGAAGGACACAGTTCTATCATCAAAGCTATTCAAACCAACGGTATTGGCTCAGACAATCTTATCGTCATAGGTACTAATGACAACAATCAGATTTTGCTGGATGATCTGGAATTACAGATTAAAAATGATTTGCTACAGGGTTTTATACCCTTCATGGTTATTACCACGGCAGGTACTGTGAATACCGGTGCATTTGATAATTTCAATGAAATTAGAAAGCTGTGTGATGCCTATGATTGCTGGATGCATATAGACGGTGCGTTTGGTGCCTGGTTAAAGCTGGCTGATTCCCCTTACAGTAGTTTAACCGATGGTATACAACTGGCAGATTCACTGGCTTTTGATTTTCACAAATTGATGTATGTGCAATATGAATGTGGCGGGCTGATCTGTCGCGACGGTGCTTTTCAACAACAGGTATTTTCAATTCGACCAAATTACCTGGCTACTCATGGTAAGGCACTGGCTGGGGGAGACCCCTGGTTCTGTGATTTTGGTTTAGAACTTTCCCGTTCTTTCAGGGCTTTAAAAGTATGGTTCACCTTCAAAACCTATGGACTACAAAAACTTGGTTTTGCAGTGACTAAAAACTGTCGACTGACGGCTTTACTGGCGGATTTAATAAACCATTCAGATAATTTTGAGTTAATGAATCTCCCCGTTTCCACTATTGTTACTTTCAAGCTCAAAAATGAAAGCGACATTAACAGAAATAATGAGGTTTGTGAGCAAATTGTGACAAAGTTGCAGTTATCAGGTGAAGCGGTATTTTCTTTAACGCGGGTGAGAGGTTTCCGTGTCATAAGAGCCGCTATTGTTAACCATCGTACAGAAGACAAAGACATAAAGTTTATAGTAGGGCGATTAAACCAGCTGGCTGAAGAATTCTTAAATATTTAATCGGCGAGTATTTTGATCGGGTTGACTATTTTCCCAGGCATGATCAAAAAAATCTAATTTGTCTTTAACATGAAGGCGATTATTTTTGATAAGACTTCCTTCATAACGATCCGGGTTACTAATCTGACAGATAGAATGATTGTCGGCAATTAACCAGCTTTCTGAAAATCGCTGTAATTCCTGAGTAACAGGTACTCTTATTTGTATAGAAGAAGGTAAACGTTGAGACAGGTTGATTAGACAATGTCCCTCCGATGCGCTGGATTGAGTTTTCAGGGCTATAATGCGTATTCTGGAATATCTACTTTTTCTTGCCAGGCTCGATATAGCATCACAAATATCCTGATGATTATAAAGCAAGGGTTCAAGTTGTTGGCTGAAGATAGCAATATTTTGTTGTGCAGAATGGATGATGTCTTGAATAGCATCACTACAGTCTAACTTATTAGTTAAAGTAATTACTGATGTATTTTCCATAACTAGTTGATTTAATTATATTAATGAATTAATGAAAATAAAAAACAGGCTTAAAACACTATAAAGTTACTGTTTGATAATATTGTATATTCTGGTCATATTATCCCTATATTTTTGCAAATCAATAACACAGAGGTTAAATAATGACAATTCGTGTGGGAATTAACGGTTTTGGTCGAATGGGAAAGCTTGGCCTGAGAGCCGGTTGGGGAAGATCCGGCCTGGAATTTGTGCATATCAATGAAATTAAGGGAGACTCAGCCTGTCATGCACATTTATTAGAATTTGATTCAATTCAGGGCCGTTGGGATCATAATATATTTTTTGATGAAAATAGTATTTCAATTCAGGGTCAGACACTGGGTTTTAGCAATCACTTTTTTCCTGAAGAAGTTAACTGGGGTGACAAGGGCATAGATCTGTTAATTGATTGTTCAGGTCATTTTAAAACACAGGAGTCATTGCAACCTTATTTTGATCAGGGAATTAAAAAAGTTTTAGTTTCGGCACCAGTCCCTGATCCTGCAATTAATATTGTCTACGGTGTAAACCATCAACTTTATGATCCCGATAAACATAACATAATAACAGCTGCTTCTTGCACAACCAATTGTCTGGCACCAGTCATCAAGGTAATGAATGAAGAAATTGGCATTAAACATGGAATGATGACTACGATTCATGACATTACTAATACGCAAACTATCGTCGATAAAGGACATAAAGATTTGCGTCGATCACGCGCCTGTGGACAGTCATTAATTCCTACATCCACAGGTTCTGCCAGGGCTATTACTAAAATATTTCCTGAACTGGATGGAAAATTAAACGGTCTGGCTGTTCGAGTACCTTTACTGAATGCTTCACTGGTGGACTTTGTATTTGAAGCAGAAAATAAAACTACCGTTAAAGAGATAAATTCACTGCTTAAACAGGCCTCTAAAAATGAGTTGGAGGGAATTTTGGGCTTCGAAGAAAGACCACTGGTGTCGGTGGATTATAAAGGTGATAAACGTTCATCCATAATTGATGCTTTATCCACCATGGTAGTCGATGATACCCAGGTTAAAATATTAGCCTGGTATGATAACGAATGGGGATATGTGAACAGAATGATGGATATCGCACAGATGATATCAAGCAAAATGTAAAAGATCAGCTAACCGGTATTATGGATCTGCTGTTATTTCACAAAAGCAGATTTATCTGCCTTGATTCGATCATCTTGCGGGAATTTACCCTCTACCGTATATAGAACTTCTTCTGCAATGTCGGTTATATGATCACCTATTCTTTCGATACTTCTCGCGATAAATGACAGGTGAGTACAGGAACTTGAAAGTTTTGCATTACCTGTGTTGATGGCTAATAAATCGCTAAAAATTTTGGTGAACAGTTCATCTATCTGCTCATCCTGTTGACGAACCAGCTTTGCTTTGGCAGCATCCTGTTCGCTAAAGGCTTCTATAACTTCTTCAATCATGGTTATGACCGCATGACCCATATCGATAACTCGCTGTTCCTCACCGGTAATTTCCAGTTTATCAAGCGTAATCGAGTGATTAGCGATATTGGTAGCATAATCACCGATTCGTTCCAGGTCTTTGACTATTCTAAGAGCTGCGATTAACTGACGGCAATCAGATGCAACAGGCTGATGCAAAACAATTGATTTAATAATTTGATCATCAATGATGCGTTCACTCGCATTAATGAGGGTATCCGCAGCTACCGTATCGCTAGCCTGATCCTGATCACGTACAGCAAAAGCCTGAATACTATCGGATAATTCTTTACAAACCATTTCCGCCATAAGAATAACTTTATGACGTACCTGTTGAAGGTCATTATCAAATGCCTTATGAATATGATCTGAATTCATGCTGTACTCCGTAAACGCTAATAATATCGTATGCCATTAAAAATAGTTAAAAATCTAACCATCGCAGTTAGTTTGCAAGAGTTAAAGTCATATGTACATGCTCTATATCAGCTTCGATAAAAACATCAGAGTCGACTTTAAATCCATAATGCTGATAAAAGGACAGGGCGCTAATCTGGGCATTTAACATCAGGGATTTGAAGTTATGCTGACAGGCAAAATCTATAAAATAGGATAACATTTGTCCACCAGCCCCCAACTTTCGAAAATCTTTTAATACGCACATTCTGCCGATATAGTTTGTCGGTAATAAACGAGCCGTACCAACCACCAGTCCACTCGAGTTGACTGCCTTTACATGCAGGCAATTAACATCCTGTCCATCCATTTCAAGTTCAGCAGGTACCTGTTGTTCCTGTATAAAAACGGCGGTACGGACTGCTATTAACTGTTGTTGATCAGTATCCCAGCAAGCTGGCATGATAGTGAGATCAGTCTTCATCCAGTACCGGTATTAATGCGGAGCTATTGATTAATTTAAGGAGCAGGGTTACTGCTGACTGTGGCAATACATCATAATAATCAGCTACTGAAATCAGGTATTGATTACAAAGTGTTTTACAAAAATCAAGATTCACATCGGATACTTCAAGGAGATGAACCTGGCCGTTATAATAAACGCTTAATTGATTTTCCGATTGAAAATAAAAAAGTTTTGAATCGGGGTGTTTTTGCCAGAGTATATCTGCTGCCTGCTGTATCGTTTCACAGGACAAACTTTCAACATCATCAGATAAAGTACTATCAGATAGTAATTTACCCACAATATCCGGCCAAAGTTCGACTGATTTATCTAGTAACTTATACACCATAGATTTGAAATTGAGGACATCTTCTACTTTAATTTCTGCCGGATTCCTCTGTATGTCCAGAGCAACATCGTGATACCGCTCATCGGTCAACTTTTTGTCACTGGTTTCCAGTAAAAAACTATCCATGATATCGCTAACGGCAGGTGCTCTGAAACCGACAGAGTAGGTCATGCAACCATCACCCACAGCTATTCCATGATGGGCTAGTTTCGGTGGCAGGTAGAGTATATCTCCGGGTTCCAGTAACCATTCCTGATCGGCAGAAAATTCCTTTAAAATAGCCAGATCCATATCTGCAAATAATTCGGGCTGGTCGTTTACTGTCTGTTCTATTGACCATAACCTTTGGCCATTAGCCTGGATTAAAAAAACATCATATTCGTCGATATGTGGACCTACCGAACCATGTTGTGGTGCATATGAAATCATCAGGTCATCGATTCGCCATTTCGGGATAAAATTAAAACAATCAACAAGTTCCTGTAATTCTGGAATCCACTTTTCACATTCGGATACGAGTAACGAATAATGGGTTTCGGGCAGGCTGGTAAAATTTTCATCGGTAAACGGGCCATAGCTTAATTGCCAGGGAACTTCACCATCTTTTTCTAACACCAGACGGCTATGCACACCTTCTTCACAGGCTAAACCTGCCAGTTCTTCAGGTGTTATTATAGATTTAAAACCGGGAAGTGCCTGTCGTATGACTAATGGTTTTTTCTGCCAGTAGTTGGCCAGAAAATTATCCACATTGAAGTTTTTAAGTTGCCACATAAAGAGTCAAAATTAATTAATATTTACACCACGAAGTGCACGAAGAACACGAAGGAAAAACCAGTCAAAGTTAGTGTTA
>CALCSG010000056.1 GCA_937894085.1 uncultured Gammaproteobacteria bacterium
TGGTGTTTTCAATAATTTACATGAGGTTAAGTTGATTTACAAAACACTAACTTAAATCAACTCATATCCAGAGCAGCCAAATTTTAATATTCCAGGTTTAAATCCTGGAAGATTCTATTAAACAGCAAATAACTACTACAACTGACCAATTGTATTGCTCAAAGCGAAGCTCATACTTCTTTATCAACAATTGATCGGGTTTATTAATTGTTGCATCTATCAATCGATGTTTTGGGCAATTTTAAAAAAATTAAAGTCGAATTAATGGATCGCTTAAGTCAGCAAACAACTTAAGACTTCAGGAGAAATTACAATGAATAAAAATAAAGGGCATAGTTATCAACAATTTTTAAATCTTTTCATCCTTTTTTCTTCGCTGATCCTTATCAGCTCCTGCGGTGGCGGTGGAGGAGATGATTCTGCAGATACCAGAGCTCCTGACACCCTAATCACCTCCAGTCCGGCAGTTTTAACCAACTCCATTCAAGCCAGGTTTGAATTTAATTCTACTGAATCTGGATCGACCTTCGAATGTTCACTGGATAATGCCGATTTTTTAGCTTGTTCAAGCCCGTTAGAATTTGACAATCTGGTTGAAGGGAGCCACAACTTTGAAGTTCGTGCAAAAGACAGTGCCGGAAATGCCGACTCAACTCATGCTCGCCACCAATGGGTAATCGATACGATAGCTCCCGATACGGAAATTTCCTCTGCTCCCGCTATCTTAACTAATTCAACGAATGCAAACTTTGAATTTACTTCCACAGAAGACGGCTCCAGCTTTCAGTGTTCGCTTGACGGTAGTGCTTTTATAGACTGTACCAGCCCCCAGCTTTATACGGGCCTGGTAGAATCGAATCATGACTTTAGTGTTCGCGCAATAGACACTGCAGGGAATATCGACCCGACTCCAGACAGCCATGACTGGACAATTGATATTTCTGCGCCGCAAACATCCATAAACTCAGGGCCATCAAATCCAACTAACTTGCAGACTGCCTCATTCACCTTTTCATCAGATGATACCGAAGCAGTATTTTCATGTTCTGTTGATGGCGTTCCAATGGCAAGCTGTAGTAGTCCAATAAACTACACAGTTTTGACTGAAGGAAGCCACCAGTTCAATGTCCAGGCAACTGATGCTGCGGGTAATACCGATGCCACTGCGGCCAGTTATCAATGGATAATAGATTTGACGCCACCCGATACCACAATAAACTCAGGACCTGATGATTCCACTAATTCAACAGAAGCCAGTTTTACCTTCTCATCGAATGAAACCGGTTCCAGCTTCGAATGCGCCCTTGATGGTTCCTCTTTTAGTGGTTGCACCAGTCCTGAAAATTACACGGGACTGACAGAAGGTGTCCACAGTTTTAATGTGCGTGCCACCGATATCGCTGGAAATACCAATTTATCCAGTACCAGCTATGACTGGGTTATCGACCTGACAGCACCTGAGACCACTATTACCAGCAATCCAGACAGTCTAACTAACAGTGGCGATGCAACTTTTACCTTTATATCCGATGAAGACGGTGTAACCTTTATATGCTCACTTGATAGTTCATCATTTACGAGTTGCACATCTCCAAAAACCTATACAGGTTTAACTCACGGAATTCATAGTTTTGCGGTAAAAGCAATCGATGCTGCCGGAAATACAGATCTATCTGCGGACAGCTATAGCTGGGTCATAGACCTGATCCCTCCGGTCACTACGATCACTTCGAGTCCGGATGACCCTACCAATATGACTGAAGCCACATTTATTTTCACGTCTAATGAACCTGCTTCAACTTTCGAGTGTTCGGTAGATGGAGCCGCCTTTGCTAATTGTGTCAACCCTGTGAATTACAGTGGTCTGGCAGAAGGCATCCATGAATTTTCAGTAAAAGCAACCGATGAAGTGGGTAATACAGATCTAACAACTGACGATTACAGCTGGGAGATAGATTTGACTCCTCCGGAAACGACTATTATTTCCGCACCAGATGACCCCAGCAACCTGACTGAGGTGGAATTTAGTTTTACTTCCTCTGAAACCTCATCGACTTTCGAGTGCTCGTTAGATGGCTCGGCTTTAACAGCCTGCACCAGTCCTCAAAGTTATACTGGTCTCACTGAAACTACTCACAATTTCAAGGTACAGGCAACCGATCAGGCAGGTAATACCGATCAAACTGCCAGTAACTTTGACTGGGAAATTGACACAACTCCTCCAGATACCACAATAGATTCGGGTCCTGACGATTTAACGAATTTGACCGAAGCTGTATTTACTTTTTCATCCACTGAAAGTGGTTCGACATTTGAGTGCTCAATGGATGGAACAGATTATGAAAACTGTGAGAGTCCCTTCAATTATCCCGGATTAACTGAAGGCTCCCATAGCTTTGCCGTGCGCTCCACAGATATGGCAGGTAATACCGATCAAACCGCAGACAGTTTGGCCTGGGATATTGATATTACACCTCCGGAAACTACAATTATTGCATGTCCTGATAATCCTACAAATTCCACCATTGCCAACTTTGAATTTGAATCTTCAGAAACTGGCTCTACGTTTGAGTGTTCGTTAGATAGCGCTACACTAACCAGCTGCATAAGCCCTACAGGTTATAGCGGTCTTTCGGCTGGACATCATAGCTTTAGTGTGCAAGCTATCGATGAGGCAAACAATTCAGATCCGACAGTGGCTAGTTGTGAGTGGTTTATAGGTGACGGATCACTACCACCCACAATGTCCTCAATTATTATCAATAAGGGTGTGGACTACGCTATTAACATTACTGAATTCAGTGCCAGGCTCATCGCCACTGACGATTTTGCTGTGACCGATTACCTGATCACTGAACATAATGCCACTGATCCATTAAATGTTATTCCACCATACCTCGATCCATTAATTTCCGATTCGAGCTGGGTTTCAGTCACAGAGACTTCGATGCTTGACATCACCATTCAATATCCATTGACTCAATCGCATAATGTGGGCGATACCGTAGAACTTTGTGCCTGGGTGATGGATGCTGAGGGTAATATCAGTGATCGTATGTGTGACTCTATAACCTATGGGGTTAGCTGGGAGAGTGGCTGGGATAACTGGTATGCCAGTAACGGGACCTGGGAAGTGGGCGTTCCTACCTCAGGACCAAACAGTTGCTATAGTGGCACACAATGTGCTGCCACGGTGTTGGACGGCAATTACCCGACCAACAGTAGTAATTTAGTATCACCCTCCATTACCTTACCTACCCTTGCCCTGGGTGAAGAAATCCAGTTACGATTCTGGCACTGGTTCTCTTTCTCCAGTTATGATTCTGGAAATATTTATGTCCAGGAGGAAACTGAGCCCGGAGTCTGGACAACTTCCGATGCACTTAAAGGTTTTAGTGGTGTTTCTGGTGGTGTCTGGACACGACCTTTGGTGGACCTCAGTGCCTATGCCGGCAAGAAGGTGCGTATTCTCTTTCAAAACAAAGACGGTGGTGTCAGTTCGAGTTATGTCAGTTCAGGCTGGTATATCGACGATGTTACTATTGACGTCATAACTGCTGACAACAGCTTACCTTACTCGGATGACTTCGAAGGTGGCCTATTGGACTGGTGGGCTAGTAATGGTACCTGGGAGGTAGGTACTCCGACCACAGGACCAAACAGTTGCTATAGTGGTACACAATGTGCGGCCACTGTGTTGGACGGCAATTACCCGACCAACAGCAGTAATTTAATATCACCTTCCATTACCTTACCCACCCTTGCTCCCGGTGAAGAAATCCAGTTACGATTCTGGCACTGGTTCTCTTTCTCCGGCTATGATTCTGGGAATATTCTTATCCAGGAGGAAACCTCTCCTGGAGTCTGGACAACTTCCGATGCACTTAAAGGCTTCAGTGGCGTTTCTGGTGGTGTCTGGACACGACCTTTGGTGGACCTCAGTGCCTATGCCGGCA
>CALCSG010000057.1 GCA_937894085.1 uncultured Gammaproteobacteria bacterium
GAGTGGGTCCATACCATTATCCCTGGCGAAAATGGCAACGAGCAGTATTCGTTCAGATAGCAATAGAGTCAATTTTCGTAATATTAACTCAGTTGGGAAGTATTTAAGGATGGCCTTATACCCAATGCCGGTAAGTTAAGGTTTTTTGTCTCATACCCGCGTAGGCGGGTATCCATTTTAAAGGCCTGCAGGCTCGTTGTGATGGATTGCATCCCTTATTTCCGTGAACGGTGCGTCCATGCACCACTACTCTGGCCTTCGCCAGAGTGACGCGAGTAACTTAACTTACCGGCATTGGCCTTATATCCGATTGACAGGGATAAATAACCTGTGAAATAAACTGCTACTTGGACTTCAGCATCCGTGCCTTATCACGTGACCAGTCGCGACTTTTCTCAGTAGCACGCTTATCATGTAACTTTTTACCCTTTGCCAGGCCAATGCTGACTTTGGCTTTGCCTTTGCTCCAGTACATCGACAATGCGATCAGCGTGTAACCCTTGCGGTCTATCTGTCCGGATATACGATCTATTTCGTCACGATGAGCGAGTAATTTACGCACTCGAGTCGGTTGGGCAGTGATATGCGTAGATGCCGATGTGAGTGGGGTAATATGCGCACCACTCAGCCATAATTCATTATCTTTAACAAACACATAACTCTCATTGATCTGTAATTTCTTTTCACGCAGACTTTTCACTTCCCAGCCTTCAAGAACGATACCGACTTCGAAAGTTTCCTCGATAAAGAATTCGAACTTTGCCGATTTGTTTCTGGCAATGGTGTTATCCGGTGTTTTGGGTTTTTTCTTTTGTCCCATGATTTATTATGAATTAGCTAGTCTTTTAAGGAAAGCGCGTATTGTCAGCGCAAATAGTTTGCATGACAAGCAAAAGTATCTGCTCAGATACTTAAAACCACCCTTTCATTTTGTCTCCACAACAAGTAATATCCGCATTCGATTTTTGTGGTTGGAATTTTGCAGCCAGATTTCTCGAGTTTATGGTGACCGGTATCGGTTCCCTCGCAACGATTATCTGTAAATCCGCCAGGCCTGGAAGGGAGCAACGGTAGCAGGGACGTCGGGTGCCGAGGTGCGCTGGTATCGGTTGCCACCTAATTTTTTAGTTACATGGATTTAAGTGACTATTCACCACGAAGCTCACGAAGTACACGAAGAAATTATTGATTTGATTTACTATCCGACCGATAAATAATCAAATAAACTAAATGGATTTTACAATATTACATGTTTTTCCTTCGTGCTCTCCGTGAGCTTCGTGGTTAAAAAATAGAAAAAAGACTTGGAGTAAGCTGAGTAATTTAACATGAGCTATCAGGTACTGGCGCGCAAATGGCGTCCTAAAAATTTCACCGAAATGGTCGGGCAGCAGCACGTGTTGCAGGCTTTGGTGAATGCGCTGGATAGTGAACGATTACATCATGCCTACCTGTTTACCGGCACTCGTGGTGTAGGTAAAACGACCATTGCCCGCATCTTCTCCAAATCTCTCAATTGTGAAAAAGGAATCAGTTCTAACCCCTGTGGTGTGTGCGGTTCCTGCCTGGAAGTGGATGAAGGGCGTAGTGTTGATCTGATTGAAATTGATGCAGCCTCGCGCACCGGTGTCGATGATATGCGTGAGTTGCTGGAAAATGTTCAATACTCACCGACTCGTAATCGTTTTAAAGTGTATCTGATTGACGAAGTCCACATGCTGTCAAAGCACAGCTTTAATGCTTTGTTAAAAACACTGGAAGAACCTCCCGAGCACGTCAAATTTTTACTGGCGACGACTGATCCGCAAAAGTTACCGGTTACGGTTTTATCTCGTTGCCTGCAATTTAACCTGAAGCGCATGTCACCCAGCCAGATTCAGGGGCATTTGACTGAATTATTGATCCAGGAAAAAATTGAGTCAGAGCCACAGGCTTTAATTTTGCTGGCTCACGCTGCAGATGGAAGTATGCGCGATGCGTTAAGCCTGCTCGATCAGGCTATCGCTTATAGCGGCAGTGACGTTAAAACTGAAGCTGTAGAAACCATGCTGGGAGCAATCTCGCAGGATTATCTGATTAATATTTTGCAGGCGCTTATCGAACAGGATGCATCTACTTTATTGAGCACGACCCGGC
>CALCSG010000058.1 GCA_937894085.1 uncultured Gammaproteobacteria bacterium
TCTTTAATTTTTTTTGTTGGGTTAGCACGGATCATAAATCGTAATTTTGATTGATCTATCACTCAATATTGATTATTTTTCTAAGCTGCCTGTGCGGCAGTGAACCCGAAGTGTAACGATAAAAAAGCTCTTGGCAACATGGACTTAAGGTAAAAATGATGATTTTACCTATATTTTTAAAGAGCGATTATTTTTTAGGTAAAAAATAATTATGAAGACCCAACCTGTTCAGGTTTTAAAATCTTCTATTAGTCGCTGGCACCAGTCAGAAAGTTGCACCTGATGTATTTCCAAACGATTTTCATTCAATGTTACAACTCGTTGGAATGGATCATTTGCTCGTGAGTTATCCAGAATATAAACCTGATTACACAAGGGTAGTGCCTGTTTAATGTACAGGAGTAATCTTGGAATTCTGTTGATGACTTTTTCTTCAGGAACAGTGTGCCCTCCGTCACTAACCCTTTGGGATATTCGAGCCAGGTTTAATGAGTTAATTTCCAGGTGAATAAAAACCAGAATAATCTGGTAACCCATCGCTTTTGCCTGAGCTAAAAAATCGATCTTGGATGGGTGGGAGAATACTGTTTCCATACAGAAACTCTGACCTTCAGCGATCAATTTTATACGAAACTCAGCTGCTACTCTGGCCGCGTCATAACTGTATTTTTCCACGTCATGTGGGTACAGTTGTTTCGCGATAATATCTGCATTTATAAACGGCAAGCCCTTCGGTTCTAACCGGGTTCGGTAAAAAGTGCTCTTACCTGCACCGTTTCCACCCGCTAACACCCACAGTTGCTTTTTATTCAATCTTTGGATTCCCGGAGTGGTTTAAAAAAACCCTGTTCATACTGGCCGACAGTTACAGTCCCAGTGGCATCGATCTGTTCCAGGTAACCGGGATGAGCTTCGCAAACTTGATATTTTACATTTCTGCCCGTCACCTGGGTACTCAATGATCCTTCCTTTCTAGCCTTTTCCAGATCGTCGAATACTTCTTCAGGCGCTATTGCCCTGCCCTTTACCGGTTCTACTTTTATTCGGGCTAGTCCAGAAACCAGGGACAGCAATACATCTGGATCAATAACCCCGGCAGTCTGGCGACCCACATCGGCCCAATATTCAATCTGTTCAGCCGTACTGCGATGGAATCGTTTTGCCGTGGCAGTGGCAGCCTGCATCAACTCTGCCTGTAAACGTATCGGGGATGCTGATTTTGCCATGATATCTAACCTATTTCAGTTTGAACAAACCTGATTGTAGCGATTAGCTACAATCAATTCAATTTTAACTAAAACCAGGGGACAGTTGCGGTTTTGGAAAGGCCGTAACTATTAAATGTTCCAGCCACCGGATTTTCACTATCTAATTTTTCGATAAACAATCGGAATTTATTATCGGTACTCTGGCTTTTCATATTGATAAAAGGCAGTTTGCTCATTTTTTCTTCCCTACTTTGATAATGCAACAAGGCCTGCTCATAACTGGTGCCTTTAGGAAATAGTGTGAACATTTCAACAGTTCATCCCCACTGGCTCGGGGTGCAACTTAATTATTGATCAACTGCGCTCAATGCGAGCTGTTTCAATCCACGCACCCGCGCGGGGTGCGACATCAAGCGCTTTGCCTTATTCTGTCAGCAACACAGTTTCAATCCACGCACCCGCGCGGGGTGCGACCTGTTAAAAGCCTGGGCTTTTGCTACCGGACCGCGTTTCAATCCACGCACCCGCGCGGGGTGCGACTCAGTAACATTTGAAAAGCAGATCAACGGCAATGTGTTTCAATCCACGCACCCGCGCGGGGTGCGACTCAATCTCTTTTTTAATACTGCTTGTTTTTGCTGTTTCAATCCACGCACCCGCGCGGGGTGCGACAGTCGATGATTTACCCACCGCATTGAGCGCCGATGTTTCAATCCACGCACCCGCGCGGGGTGCGACGATTACTTTAGCCGCTTGAGCGTTCTTTAACTGTGTTTCAATCCACGCACCCGCGCGGGGTGCGACATCTCTTCTGTTCCAGCCATTGATGCTTGCGCTTGTTTCAATCCACGCACCCGCGCGGGGTGCGACACACTCTGCGCAATAAATAATACCTACCAATAGATGTTTCAATCCACGCACCCGCGCGGGGTGCGACTGTCTTCGTCGCCGCGCTCCACATCAACATATTTTGTTTCAATCCACGCACCCGCGCGGGGTGCGACAATCAGGACGCCGCCGGTTGTCAGATACATATTATGTTTCAATCCACGCACCCGCGCGGGGTGCGACCTAATACGGCCAAGGTAAGTGCCAGCGTCACGGATGTTTCAATCCACGCACCCGCGCGGGGTGCGACCCAGCCAACTGGTGAAAAAGTGGCTTACGGTGAAGTTTCAATCCACGCACCCGCGCGGGGTGCGACCCTCCGGCTCTGGGCTGACAGGTGGAGAATGTCAGTTTCAATCCACGCACCCGCGCGGGGTGCGACTTCTTCCCCTTCAAGGTAGATTTCAACCTCTTCTGTTTCAATCCACGCACCCGCGCGGGGTGCGACTTAATGGCTCCAAGTTTAGCCGCTTTAGTTGCTGGTTTCAATCCACGCACCCGCGCGGGGTGCGACAAAATTAGCATCATTAATGCGCTATCTTTCAACTGTTTCAATCCACGCACCCGCGCGGGGTGCGACCCAGGGTCTGGCCGGTGGCGTGTTTCGTGCTGAAGTTTCAATCCACGCACCCGCGCGGGGTGCGACTATTGCCGCGCGCATCGATTACCTGACCAAAGAAGTTTCAATCCACGCACCCGCGCGGGGTGCGACATGGATTGGGAAAAGGTGTTTACCCGCAAGGCCGTTTCAATCCACGCACCCGCGCGGGGTGCGACAAACTTTGCGTCATCAGCATCGTCGATATCTTTTGTTTCAATCCACGCACCCGCGCGGGGTGCGACGTAGCGAATTCAGAGTTAATGCGCTTGTTATAATGTTTCAATCCACGCACCCGCGCGGGGTGCGACTGTAATAAACTGTCATGCAGGGGTTTTACTCCTGTTTCAATCCACGCACCCGCGCGGGGTGCGACTTACTGCATCCGATGCTTACCCCTGGCAGATTCTGGTTTCAATCCACGCACCCGCGCGGGGTGCGACTTTTTAGTTTTGTTTTGAGCGACAAAAAAAGCGCGGTTTCAATCCACGCACCCGCGCGGGGTGCGACCCACACCAGCATGATAGACGCGGCGTTTTGCGCGTTTCAATCCACGCACCCGCGCGGGGTGCGACCCCTGGCACCAATACCCCGTTCCGCTTTTAATGTGTTTCAATCCACGCACCCGCGCGGGGTGCGACAACCCACCAGCGGCGATAACAACAGCGCCATGAAGTTTCAATCCACGCACCCGCGCGGGGTGCGACTACCGTAGCCTCCCACGTATCATCTGTCAGCGTAAGTTTCAATCCACGCACCCGCGCGGGGTGCGACTCATTGCAGCATTATATAGAGGCCAGTAACGACCAGTTTCAATCCACGCACCCGCGCGGGGTGCGACGTCATATCGATGGTTGTTAGTAAGTCAACGCTCCGTTTCAATCCACGCACCCGCGCGGGGTGCGACCGCTCAAGTCTAACTGATTGATTTGCTGGAAAAAATATATTTCTCTCCGCTAACCCGTTTTTTTTGAGCTGTAAATTTTCAATTTATTAAAGAACACTTTTAATTTCCCGCTATTTATAAGGGGAAAACACATCCGCTAACCTTCCAGTAATTCTCTGAGAGCCAGAGGTTAGCGATCACACAATCAATGCATCTTTAAGGACATCGGCAACCGGTTTTGCTCCGACATGTTCGACTTTTTGCCGTCCTTTTTTGCCTAGATAATAAAACCTCAGGCTGTCTTCTTCGGGGTCGTAAATTTCCATCAATTGATATTTCAAGTTGACCAGTTGTGCCGGATCGACTTCGCATTCAAATACAGAGTTCTGTACACGCATTCCATAATCCAGACAGGTTTTGGCGATATTCCTTAATCGCCGACGACCATCCGGGGAGATGACACTAACGTCGTAAGTAATTAATACCAACATGGTTATTTTAAATAATAAGGTGGGTAAAATTCTGTATCACCGCGTAAGTGACGGGCGAGTAACATCGACTGGCAGTGGGGTAATAACCCGATTGGTACAGTTTCCTGTAAATAAGGATGCGTGATTTCTACCTGCTTGCGCTCCTGCCAGGCTATTAAAAAGTCTTTTCGAGCTAAATCGGTTAAACGTACCGCCCCGCTCGCTTCGGTTATAAAATCTTTCTGTTTTACCTGTTTTCTGTTGATTAACGTCAGTACAAAACGATCTGCCCAGGGAGCCCGGAATTCTTCCAGCAAATCCTGCCCCAGACTCATTCTGCCCGGCCTGTCCTGATGTAAGAACCCAACATAAGGATCAAGACCCACACCCTGTAACGCAGAGCCGCATTCATGACTGATTAATGTGTAAGCAAACGATAGTAAAGCATTGACTGGATCGGTCGGTGGTCTACGAACCCGCCCGCCAAATGAAAAGCCGTCTCCTTTTAACAGGCTATCGAAAACTCCGAAATAACAGCTGGCGGCATCGCCTTCTATACCCATGGTTTCCTCCACCGACTGTGCATGTTGTACTCGTCTTAGGCTGGTCGCTAATTTATTGATAGCGTCGTTAAGCACGGTATTGTCACCATGATTTCTGACTTCACGCATCAGTACCGAACGACAATTCGAAATTTTTGCAGCCACCATCAGGCGGGCTATTGATACGGATTTTTCATTATCATCAGCCCAGCGGTATTGAGCTCTACGTAATAACACATTTCCACTCTGTGGCCCCTGTACTCGCGCCAGGAACTTTCCATATTCCGTATAAAATGACAGCCCGATGCCCTGCTCTGCGCAATATCCCATTAAATAAGGGGATACTGAAATCTGACCGAAACACAGAATATTACTAATACTAATGGCCGGAAGTTGCCCTAGCTTTTCCTTGCCCTGTTTGACAACAATGGTTTCGCGTTCCTTATGCAGGTAACTTTCCTGACGGGTGATGTAGAGCGTATTGAGTAGTTTTTTCATGATGAAAACAGTTCCCTGGAGTATGCCCTGGAATGATCATGTCGAAAAGATTCCGGTTCACATAAATCCAGCAACGAACAGGCTTTGCATCTTTTACTGTTATCGGTTGGCGCTGATGTTTTTCCCGAATCCAGTAAAGCTTGTGCACCTTGAATCGTTAACAGAGTTTCGTTTCTTAAAGCATCATCGAACATTACTGGTACTCTTTTTCTGGGTTTCCAATACCACAAAGCACCCTCGTTAATGGTGATATTGCGCATTTCTTCAAGGCATAAGGCCTGGGCGCACAGTTGAATTTTGTCCCAGTTTTCGACTTTCGGTTTTCCCCGTTTATACTCCACCGGAAAATAATTAAGTGGTGGCTTCCCTTCTACTTCCAGCAGATCAAGCTTACCTGAGATACCTAATCGGCTGGATTTAACTGCAACGCTACGTTCAAAACGGATATTGCCGCGTTGCTCAGGCTCACAGCTGTCGACCCGTTCATGTAATAAATTGCCATGCGCGGTAAAAAAATTATCCGACCAGGCCTGTTCGAGATGGATCAACGCAAACTGCCGAGGACAATAAGCGTAGTGCTGCAGGGCTGATATGAACAGTGGTTGGTGAGAGTCATCCATTTGTATTTATCTTCAATTCCTATACATTCTAATTCCTAATCCTTACCTACCTGGTAATCATTTTTACGGTAAGTACAGGCAATGGATATGCTAAAGATTTGATCTGGCTTTATAGTAAGACTATGAATCATCACTCTCTTTTTCCTGAAACCTGATCAATCTGTCAAAGTCCGATTCAAATAACCTGTCCTGAACAATGCGATATTTTTCAAACTCGCTTTCGGCATGATCCCTGGCAATTTGGGCCGTTATTTTCCCGCTATTCTGTAATATGTCTCGTTCATCAAATTGCAGAAACAGATCAAGGCGTTTAACCCAATCCTCCATGGTCATCGGAATTTTTCGTTTAGCACGATCTTCTGCTAAATCAAGGTAAGCGTTAACGATACGTCCCAGCGATTCAAGCTCGTCTTTTTGCAAATAATTTTTCGCCACAATTACATCGGTTTTCATAATTTTACCATCTGGAGCCTTATCCCAGGCGGTTAAGCCCATATGATTTTTTTCACTGTCAGCACGTTGCATGATAAGCTCAGCCGCCGTCTGTCCATGAATGGCAAAGTGGAGTTTGTTTTGCACCCTGGCAAAAAAGTCCTGAGTGGTTTTATCGCTTTTGTTGTAGTCTAGGCTCGTGGCATAAATATCAGTCACTTTCTGATAAAAACGACGTTCACTCAGGCGAATTTCCCGAATTTCTGACAGCAACTTTTCAAAATAATCTTCATTCAGGAACGTGCCATTTTCAAGGCGTTTGTTATCCAGCACAAAACCTTTTATGGCAAATTCCCGTAACACCCCTGTCGCCCACTGGCGAAACTGGGTCGCACGTTTGGAATTAACGCGATAACCGACAGAGATAATGGCATCCAGACTATAGAATTGCGTCACATATTTTTTCCCGTCATCGGCAGTTATCCGGAATTTCCGGATAACTGCATCAGTATTCAACTCATTGCTCAAAAAAATGTTTTTCAAGTGTTCACTGATGGTTCTAACATTCACACCGAAGAGTTCAGCCATTAATTTTTGAGTCAACCACACCGTTTCATCTTCGACCCTTACTTCAATACTGTCGTCACCGGCCTGGGATGTGAAAATCAAAAATTCAGCGGTTGAGTTACGGATTTGTTTTTTCATTGTTTGTTACTTAACAAGTAATTAGAAACAGAGTTTTGAATTATCATCAAAGCATTCCACCTGGCGAACTTGAACATCTTAGATATGATGAAAGATGATATAGGTATTTGTACATTAACTAAAAACCATCCAACTCTTCAGGAGTTAATTTATCAAGGTTATCAAGTGTATAACTACCATCAGTATTCACAGTTAATGTTCTATGAACCCTGGCAGAGGAATATTGACCCAGTTTAGAATTGTGTTGCCACCAGATTACCTTCTCAACGACCATGCTTCCTTCAGGCCTTGCTGATGACGCATCACCTTCAAACAATTTGGGTAAGATACGTTTAATTTTTTCCGCATCTTTATCGCTAAACCCTGTTCTTTCTGCTAGTTGGGGTGTCATACCACCGAACGCTACATAAATTGCTTTATCAACTCTGTGCTTCATGCCCATGGTATCAGAACTCTTTTTAGTCCCATCACCTTCACCGCTAACACTCTTAGTAATTTGAGTACTGGTGACACTGACAGGCTCTACAGAAAATGCTGATTGTATTGAAACTGGACCACGAATTGGAATTGAGACTCCGTCTTTAGATTCACTTTTAAATGCAAATAACTGCCCGAAGGTTCTTACATCAAGCCACTTTTCATTTGCCAGTCTGGCAGCTTCTTCTGGAGTTGTCTTTTTTACATTGAAAGCATCTTTACCCAACCCATACTCTTCTGATTCAGCTCTTGCTTTCAAACTTGGTAATCCATCCGTTTTCTTTTCATCTGATTGAACAAATATAGATTCGCCAGAGCTTTGTAATCGATCACGGATTTTACGTTTAATACAAACATCAGTTACTTCACCATAGCCTTCATAATCAGTTCTTGGGCGATTACCGTTTAAGGGGTCACCATTTGGGTTAGCATTTTTTACACTGAAAATTAATGCAAAATCAATTTTATTTTGTAAGCTCATTTTTTATCTCCTTTGTTTTGTAAAGCATCATTGTCATTGGTTTCTTTTGTTAACCATTTACCATTTTCTAGCTTATGTTCCCTTAGCCACTTTCGCTGAAGGTGATAGCTTAATAGATATTCACCGCTCAACTTCTCCGGCTTGATAAAATCTCCACTTTCAAATTTTCCACAGACATCATCTATCAATTGCTTATAAGCACTTTCTAGTGGTGGAATATTATTTTTTAATCGCTCTTGATAAGGGTTTATACCTTCTTCAATGGTTTTCCATGTTGCAAATGGGTGACTAGCAAATCTCTGCATTAGACGGCTTGCATGAGTTGATCTGACTTTCTCTTTTGCAACAATCATTGCCATTTCTTCTATTCTCTCTGCGAGAGCCAGTAACCTTCCATACAAATAATCACGCGAATGATTGTTTTCTTCTAGTGCCATTTCATACTCCTTGATTTTATTGGGATTACGTTTATTAAAACCTTTATATAAAGCACAAGTAATGCAGAGATGTTTTTCCCATAACCATTGTTCGTCATCTTTATAAGCATTACGGTTATTAACTCGCTGTACTGCCTTATTCACCAGGTCTTCAGGAAATGGTCGAGCTTCAATAATGCAAGGTAAGATACGTTCTATAGTGCTTTTCTTTAATGAATCACTGACAGTACTTCCATAGACAGCCTCCCATATAGATCGGAGCACAGGAGTGCTGATAGGCCAAATGGTTAAGCTGTCCTGCTTATGCCTCTGATACCATGCAAAATCTTCATGCCATCGAGAAATTTGGTCAATATATTGCCGAGGAAAAAACTCTTGATAATAGGTGACTGCCATTCGTCCTGGTGTTGCTGAGTCCAGACCCATGATGATGATATTGTCAGTATCATCAAAATTAGCTTTGTAACCCGACATATATTTCTTAAGTGCTGTCGAAAATCTCTTACCGAGGTCTATTGTGTGATCAACTAAATATTCTTCCAGATTAGAAGATTCATCTAATTCAATTTCATCCATATCAAGAAAGCTATATGTATCTTCCATTGGTTGAAGGGTTTCTTTACCCGACACAGCCCAAGAAATGATGACTTGATCACCATTTTTAAAGGCTTGGTTTCGCGATATCAACCATCGCAGTGCGTTGTGTGCTTTTTGAGTTACTTCGAACCCTATACCAACGGATTGAGCACCATTTTTTTCAATACTATTTTTGGTATCCGTAAAACGTCCTTTAAAGGTATAGCCAGACAAATCATTTGAAGAAACCAGTTTTGCTTTATCACCTGTATGACGTAACTTTGCAGGATGGTTAAACGCCAACGGTTGTCGCTTACCTGTGATATAACAAAGCCCTTCCTCACCATCACTTTTTGACAATTCAAAATCAATCCAACTTTTCTGTAGTGACTGATCCTTCCACGTTTCATGTACTAAATCATCTGGTATCTCCACACTCCAACAAACCAGCGAATTACCTTGATCAAGAAATCCTTTTTCCTTGGGTAAAACTTTAAATATCAATGGTGGTTCTTTTTCAATATCTTTAGGCCAGCTGAGTAGTAGAATATTGTTTTCATCTGTAAATAATATTTTGTTATCAACTAAATCTCTTATTACTGTTCCTTTTTCAACATACTTCTTTACAGCTTTAGCCTTGTAATGACAATTCTCTGAGTCATTCCATTCATTGAGTAGACTCATGTACCCTTTAAAATAAGCTTTCTTTTTCCCGCCAAACTCCGGATAGTCTTTTGCAACATATTGAATTTTATCGGCTAATGGATGAGGTGCTTCATTGCTGCTTCTACCAGCCGATTTTTCAGTTGCCGGTAGTACAATCTGAGTTTTTTCCAATATCTCTGCCCGTTTAAAATTTCCTTCACCATCAATAGAAATTTTAATATGTGCGTTTTGTAGGGTATGACTGATAGGCATAGGCTGCTCTGAAACAGGTAAGTCCAACAGCATTCCAGCTTCATATGTTTCATACAATTTCATCATCCAGCTCATAGTGAAACTTCCTCACTCTCTACCGAACGAAAGTTTGTTCCTTCTTCAAACAGTTTGGGTTGCATGTCACGAATATATCGCCGGACGGTACACTGTTCAGGAGTGGGGAACTCAACAACACCTTTTTTCATGGTCGCATTCCAGAAACGACTGTGTAATTCATTTACGCCTGTTTCATCAGGGTAATCGAATCCATGAAACATTAAACCAAAGCCTAGTTCATCAATATCATCATAAGGACTTTCAGCTTCGCCAAATTGACAGGGTTCTACATAGGCCTGGCAGTCGCGTGTTCCCAGAAAAACATCCTGACGACCACCTTTGTCAATTGAGCGCTGCGCTATTGCAAAATGTTTCCCAGAAATTCGATCTTTTTTCAGTTCGGGGCGATATTCATTCCATATAAAATGTGCTTCAACCTGATATTCCACTTCATGCAAGAAGGTATAAATCGCTAGGCTATTACCTCCGTGCCCCCCAAAAACCAGTGGTTTTGTTCCTTTGGTTTGAGTTCTTAATGGTTTCATTACCCGTACTCTGTCTACCACCCATATTAATGTTGGTTTCCAGTAAATTGATTTGAGCACACCGATGATGGCTTCATACGTAGGTAAATGATAAGAACACTTTTCACCTCCTATTTTAGTAACCGGATCAGTAAAAAGAGCAAAGCGTCCAGACACCTTAAAGCTGACACTGTTTTTTGGTTTATCGTACATTATTCAGTTTCCTCCTATAAATCTGCGAATGACATAAAATTACATGGTGTAACACTCAAACCAAATTCATCGCTGTAATATTTTTCATCTAAAAAATAAATACCTTCACCTGGCTGAATTTCATTAACAGCCTTTTCCGCTTGAAGCTGTTTCCAGACATTAGGAAATACATTCACACTATATTGCTGAGCTTTTTTTAATAGCTGCCGATACTTCTTTACATCAAAATCAATGGCTACTCCACAAAGCTCCGCAACCAGGTCCCTGCCAGTTTTATCATATTGCACAATGACTGCCTGTGTGGGTGAATCAATTGCTTTAAATGCCTTACCTGCCGTCATAAAGGATTGCTTCAATAAATGTTTATTATTATTTTTACCTATATTTCTGTTGTTATCACTGAGTAAATTCATCAGGTTATCGTTGAGACCTGATCGCTTATCATTAACGAGATAAGTCATCTCATTTGCTCGATCAAAAAAATAATATTTGAAATATTGTTTGATAGCATCTGGTGCTAACAGATCCTCGAAACTTTCTTCAAGAACTCGCCTGGCCATGTCCTTACCAATTTTTATATCAGTCAACAAATCAATAGATTCCTGCTCGGGGTTAACAACATGAACTGTTGCCATTTTTCTCAATCCGTTTCGGTTACATCGCCCAGCCGCTTGTGCTATTGAATCCAACCCGGCAAGAAAGCGAATTACTGATGCAAAATCCACATCAACACCCGCTTCAATTAACTGGGTACTTATACATAGCACAGGTAAGCCATTATCAAGACGATAACGTACCTGTTTAAAAATGGCTTTACGATGTGCGGGACAAAGACTGGTGCTAAGATGGAAAATAGCATCTCGCTCTACCTCTGCTTGTAATGATTGATAAAGCTCCTGCGCCCATGCTTTTGTATTAACGATAATCAGGCAACTACCGTGAGACTTGAACTCTTTTAAAGCAAGTTCTACTATTTGCTCTTTTGACCAACCGGCTGGCTTAAAATCAGCAACAACTTTTGCACGCTGTAGCTTTTCAAATAATTCTGGTACGTCACTGACTATTTCATTTTCAAGAGGTATGTTGAGTTGTCCTTTTTCGGGTGATTTCAATTGATCTAGTAATGGCTGAGTGGCGGTGCACAGTAGAGCTGTTGTACTGCAATATTCGGTCAGGAAATTTAATGCATTGCAGAATAAATGCGTACAATTAATTGGCAGGGTTTGAATTTCATCAAAAATGAGTACGCTATTAGCTAACTGGTGCATTTTTCTAACACCTCTTGTTCCACCTGAAAAAATTACTTCCAGAAACTGAACCATCGTTGTCAATACGATTGGAGCATCCCAATTCTCACTGACCAACTTACTGTGCCAGTTTTGTTGCTCTGGTTCCAAGTTAGAATGTTGCTCCAATACCCATGGTAATTCATCATTCGAGCATTCCAAAACCTCTCGAATAGCTTCGGCATTTTGTTCAATTATTGATGTAAATGGAATGATGTAAATAATACGATCCAATTTATGTTTTTGTGCATGCTGCAGCGCATAACGCAAACTGGCATAGGTTTTGCCGCCACCAGTAGGTACTGTCAATGTATAAACTCCCTGTTTATCTTTAGCTCTGTTTTTGCAGGTATCAGAAATGTTGCGGCGTAATTCATCTATCGCTTTTTCACCTTGAAATTCTTTAATTGCCGATTCAAGGCGTTTAACAGGTATAGACCAATCTATTGTAATACTTCGATATTGCTTGTTTTCTGGAGTTTCAAAATCAGCACTGTTAATACGGTCAGCATCAATCAAGCAACTGAAAAGTATCTTCGTCCACAACCCCTGGTAAAATGGCCATATTTGTTTAGAACCCTCAACACCACATAACTTACCAAGTTTATTTAACTCCATGGCAACAGACTTTATCAATTTCAGATTTAGAAACGACTCTATTTTTTCAATGTACTCTGCAGGTAATTGTGAAACACACTCTTTTTTATGAGTGTTTAAATCTTCTTTACCCATTCTTTTGAGGAAAGTGCTTTTTCCATCAAGACTCAAACAATCAATTAAACCGCTATGATGTGAAGCTATACACAAAGAAAGAATCTGGCCAACTAGCTGTCCTGCTTTTCCATGATTATTTTTACAATAATCCCATATCCATTGGGCACCAGCTGAAGAGTGGTCAATCTTTCCTTTCATACCTTTAAAGTCTATATATTCATCCTCATCCTGATTTATCTTTCCGGTAGCCGAGCCGATGTATTTCTGAAACTCATCGCTGAACTTTCCAAAATCATGAAGTAACCCTATTAAATTCCCAACATCAGGAACATTTAGTTTTGTAGCCAGTCTTGCAGCTATAATTCCAACTTCTGATAAATGGTCGATTAACGGCTGCTCTAAACCGTCTTTTCTTCGGTGAGCTATGAATTCATTTTCCATTTATAATGATCCTTCCCAATAAACCCCAACCCCAACCCCAACACAGTTCCACGGGTTAAATGAATTTTTCAACTGAAGCGTATAGGCAGTTAGTTGCTCACCTCTATCCATCATTTGTCCGATAACAACATTATCTGTCGCGGGAATAAAGCCGAGTTTGTGCTGTTTCCAGTAAACTTCTACGGCATTGATGTCGACTTTATTTTCTGTATCACGCTTAAGAATGAGTTTATTATTAGATGCCAGTTGCTCAACAACCTGCCTCCCTTCATAAAATTGAAACCCGGCCAATTGTGTTTCGAGTAGCAATAACTTTCCTGGCAATTGTTGCTTTTGTGTTAAGCTGAGATTTGTTAGTTGTTCCATGTCACTTTTCTTTCCATTTCCTTAATTTGTATAATTCCCTGATTATAATCTCTGTAGTAGCTCACCAGGAGAGCTATGAAAATTATTTTTCTTCTTTTTTTGTCATTCATTATAAAACCGCCGTATTCTTACTCGCTGTTTTCCTGAGTAATTTTTTAACAGCCTGTAACCCTTCATTGGTTATCACCGTCTGCCAGGTTCTATTGCCTATCCGGTTGGCAAAGGCATCTAGCACTCTTCGGGATTTGTTCAGTGCCTTTTTTCGCACTGGGAAACGAAGGTGACCATCATCAGGTTTCACCTGTTTCTTTTTTGATGCGTTTATTTGCGGGAGGCAAGTAGTTATTTTCAGTGACCACCTTTTTTCCGGTTTTTGATTCCAACTCTTTTCGTGCCCGTTTGGCAATATTACCCCCTGCTTTGGCTGACGTTTTATTTTCATCCATTCCTGTCGATTCATCGGTTTCGGCGATTTGGCGGGTGGATAGTTCGGCAAGAGCAGTAAAGATCAATTCTGCTTCACTCATGTGATCACGTAAATTCTGGCTTTTCAGTCCTTTAAGATTTTTGTGCTCTTTGACGCTGACTTCTGACCATTCCTGATGAATGATATTGGTGAGTATGGCAAATTCTTTGCCTTGTTTGATATCATGTTCACCCCAGTAATCGGTGAGTTTATTGCGGGTTTCCTGGCCGGTCATACGTTGCTGTATCCACTTTTTGCTGCGACCATGCTTTTGCCAGGTTTCTCTGGCACGGTTCAGCGATATGGCCGGGTCTGCCATTTCCTGCATGCGTTCATAACCGACTTTGGCTAACCAGAGTTTGATCGGCTCGGCTTTAGGGCTGGGTACCGATTGTACAAGACGCAGCAGGGTTTCTGCAGTGGCAACATCGGTGAGATATTTTTTTCCGTCGGCAGCCGGTAATTTCAGTCGGTTACAAATTGTAACCGACTCACTTCCCTCTTTTTTAAGTCGATTTTTTAAAACCTTCCAATAGTTCCTGGCTGCCTGGTAATCTGCCTGCTGAGTTAATACCTGCATGATATCAATTACTGAGAACCACCATATTTCAGTATCTTCATCATATACTCGACGTATCTGATAATCTTCGAATAAGGTCATGTCATCTTTCATTTAAGTCATTTCCTGCTCGTAGCATTAGGGAGTTAATCGATTATGTGTTTCATGATGCTGCAAAGCGATGGTTTTAACCGCTTCAAACATAAAATCCAGTGCCTTATGCCGGGTGAAGTTTTGCAGGCATTGCTGGCGAAACTCCTGTTCGGTGGCACCTTCTTTGGCGCAGATAAAAGCCCAGGGTAATATCAACGTATCTTTCACCAGATCGGCTACATCAAACACCAATGCACCGCGCCTTGTTTTACCGTGCATAACTGCAAAACCGTGTGGAATGTCTGGGAGCCTGTCCGAGAATAGAAGCCGTAGCGAGGGAAAGCCATTTTGAGACCATTTTTGCGATCATTTGAGGCGAATAGTTATTCATATTCAACTTAAATGATCGGGGAAATGGGCCGAAATGGCTTTTCCGCAGTAGGTTCTCTATTCTCGGACAGGCTCCCTCTACCCATAGCGTGGTGGCTGCCAGTCCATAGGCCAGGTAGTTACCATGATTGAGAAAGGCATTGGCATCATCGACACTGTCATGCTGGCGCACAAAGTCTTTCTGTTTAGTTCGATTAGCGGCTATTTTGTACAGGCTTTTGGTCAGCTGCGCTTCCATCAGTAAAAGTTTGGTGACATTAGTGGATTGATCTATCTGTAAACTGAATGATGCAAGAGCGCGCTGAAGATCAGCATCATCTGCATAAAAGCCTTCATTTTGTAAATCCCTGTCTTTGCCCCAGACCTTTTGCAGGTATTCGATGCGCTGTTGCTGGAATTTTTTGGCAACTTGCAGGCGTTTTTCTTCATCAAACCAGAATGACATCCAGCCCTGTATGTATTCAGTGGGTCGGTATTCGCTTTGCGGTGATAACCATTCTATTTCATTGGCTGCTATCAGCGGTGTACCGCCACTGCCGCTAAAACCAATCAACACACCGGCTGATGCCAGCATTCTGACTGCGGCCTGGGTGATGGATGTACCCATGCCCAGTAGAATACAGGTGGTATTCGCGATGGGAATATTCCAGTATTGCTTTTCAACTTTTTCTTCGGTCAGGTAGAGCACTCGACCACTTTTTTGCATCACCCGGCATTTTTCCAGGTAATAAATATTGGCTCTTTTGGAATGCAGTATGGCTTTTAGATCTGTTAGTTGTTCCATCTCAGTTTTCTTTCCATTTCCTTAATTTAGTATTATTTCCTGATTATACGCCCTGTAGTAGCTCACCAGGTGAGCCCTAAAAAATCATTTCCCGCATTTTTTAACTAGCGGTATCGAAGTCAAAAAGCTACTTTTTCGTCGTCAGGGTCTTCGGCTATGATTTCATCATATTTTGCTTCTTCTCGCCAACGTTGTTGACGGCTTTCTATTTGCTGGCTTTCATAAAAGCTCCACAGATCTTTTAGGCGTTCCCAGGCCGGCTGGTCTGTCTTTTCTGAATAGGCTCGATTGATATCCTTTTTATCGAAACTTACACCAAAACCACTTTGTCGGGCAGCCATATCATTGAGAAGTTGATAAAAATGATCACGAGGGAAATCAAGTAGTGTATTTGCTGTCGCTAGCCGGTAATCCCAGTCTTCCTCTTCATCTGTGACAATCTGTGCTGCCCAGTTCAGAGTTTGTTCCAGCTCTTCTGCGCCCTGCCAATAGGCATTGGCAACTACAGCTTCCGTAAGGTTAGATCGCATAAACCAGGATATTTTTTTATCCATACATAATTCGCGCAGCCTGTTAATGACTGACTGCGGTTTATTCCGTATCAGAACAGTCCAGTAACCGGAAAACCAGTCGGCCGGGCTTGCATCTTCATCTCGACACATATTCAGAAAGAATTCAATTAAAAGCATACCGGAACGTTCTCCGGGTATCAGTCCTATGATCATGATGGCATGCAACTGTAACCACCAGTGGCCCAGAGATTTGTCTCCCTGACCAGCATCTAATTTAGCTATCGGAGCTAGCTCTTGCAGCATTAGCTCACCACGTTTTACACATTCGTCTATAAGATTACGAGGCACACGGTCTTCATCCTCGATCATTCTTTCGATCAGTTGGCTGGTGGTAAAAGCAGCCAGTTCATTGTTTTCGTAAGTTGGTAATTCAATTTTCATATTCACCTCTAGTTCCCGCTTTTTATATTTAGTTATCACCATCAAGATCAGGTTTGCTGTCCAACTTAGAATCTTTTATTTCCTGATCCTGAATTTTAATCATCTGGAAATAGAAGATTGTGAAACGGTTTATGATTTTCCAGCGAATAGTATATTTCCTTGTCCTAATTCTTCTACCGCTATAACCAAATATGCGTCGACAAGTTCCATTGGAAAATTATTATATTTTTGCATTAATGACTGAATTCCAGGTAATTGAGGCGGTTTGATTTCAAATATTGTTATGCCACTGCCTACCAGTTGTAAAAACGAACTAGAGCCTGTCTGTTAAATCTGTTGGCTAACAAATGACAGGTTTCCGTGTTTATTGACCAGCTAATAATAAGTTCTGAACCAAGCTGTTTACAGATATCAATAGAAAGTTGATGATAACGGTCTCTGGAATTAGCCAAAGCCAGCCAGTAACCGGTACCAGTCAAGACAATGTTTTTTCCAGTGAATGAGTCAGGTACTCTTTATAATTTTCTGAGAGATCTTCTGGTCCATCGCAGCAACCGATTAAATCAATTTCAAGTAACTGCTGTATACCCGATTTATGTTTTAGTTTTTTGTGCTCAAAATAGTAATCCAGTGCCTGCTTTACTATTTGTGTGGTCGTCAGGTGTTCGGACTGTTTGATCCATTCGAGCTTTTGTGCCTGTTCCTCTTCAATTCTGGCATTGATACGCATCACTTTTCACCATCGAGATAGATGGAAACTATAATATCTCCTATGACAGCGTCAAACAATAACCGTTAAATTCCTTTTACTCCCCTAAATCGTCATACTGGCATGCTCTTAGCCGGTATCCATTTTGAGGAATGGGCTGGCTGCACAATAGATTCCCACTTAAAACATGCGGGAATGACGCCAATGCCGGTAAATTAAGGTTTTTTTGTCGTCATGCCCGCGTAGGCGGGTATCCATTTTAAAGGTATGCAGACTCTTTGCTATGGATTCTGGCCTTCGCCAGAATGACGATAGTCGCTTAACTTACCGGCATTGGGAATGACGCTATAATTTCATGACTACATGAGTAGCTTTAGCTCAACAGTCGACCCGGAATAAACCCTTTTAATTCCACATTGACTTAATGCAAGCAGCATTTTTTATATTTCTTACCACTACCACAGGGACAGGGATCATTGCGCCCTGGCTGTTTATCTACATGACGAAAAGGTTTGATTGATTTAGGTGGTACTTCGTAGGATCTACGCTCTAACCAGTAGGCATGAATTTTTACAATATTCGGGGTTATAGCCTGTTGCAGCTTTTCAACTTCCTGCTGAGTCAATTCGTGGTCTATCCCCATGCCGTAATCGATAGTAAATGCCTTGACTGGTGCCAGTAACATTTTCATATCAGCGGATTCCATTAGCCATTTATTAGCCAGTAGCTCTACTCCACGCATGTAGCCTTCACACCAGTAATCGACAATAGTATAGGTCTCCCCCTTAACTGTCCTTTCCATAAACATCGGTTCAAAATTTTGCGGATCATGAATCAGAAAAGCTGCATTTCCGTTCATGTAACGGATCAACAGGCTGATGACCTGTTCGGCATCCTGCTGGCTCTTCCATTCCGGTTCAAAGTCACCCCAGATTGATTGCAGCCAGATTGTGGGGGTAACCATATCCGGCCCGCTGACAATAGCAGTGAAAAAACCATCCAGTGTCGACAGGTCGTAAATGCCTTCGTCCCGTTCACCGACATCAACTTCATCACCGATGCGATTCATTAAAAAATCGTCGAGCCAGTTTAACTCCATTTCGGATAAGGTATTTAAAGGAGTATTCATAAGTTGTTTAATCTATGTGAGCTAAATTTGGACTTTATCAATCTGGCTTGACAACGAATATCTTGCCGCTATCGGTAGATAGATAAATCCAGCCTTCAGGGCTTTGTGTTAAGGCGCGGATGCGCTCACCCAAATCTTCCAGCAGGCGATCTTCATCCTGTGCCTTGCCATTTTCATCCAGCGTAATTCGGTTAAGATGCTGCAGCTTTAATGCGCCTGCTAACAGGTTTCCCTTCCATTCGGGGAAAGCGTCTCCGCTGTAAACTAACAGACTCCCCGGTGCGATAGAGGGTACATAATATTTAACCGGTTGCATCATGCCTTGTTTATGTGTGCTTTCACCAACCGCAACAGGTCCCCAGTACTCCTGGCCGTAGGATATAACCGGCCAGCCATAGTTTTTACCTTTTTCAATTAAATTTATTTCATCGCCACCGCGTGGGCCATGTTCAATTTCCCACAGGCGTTTATGGATGTTATCCCAAAATAAACCCTGCGGATTACGGTGTCCGTAACTCCATATTTCGGGTAAAGCATTTGTGTTCTTTACAAAAGGATTATCTGAGGGTACTTGCCCATCACGTTTTAACCTCAGGATTGACCCTGCATGCGTTGTCAAATCCTGCCCGTTGGGTCTTACACCTCTATCTCCCACACCAAAATAAACATAACCCTGATCGTCGAATGCTATGCGGCTGCCAAAGTGATGACCTTTGCTGGTGGTGGACCGGGTCACCAGCAGGTCGGTCCATTGCTGCAGTTTGTCATTTTTCAATCTGGCTCGAGCCAGTGTGGTGGCTCCCTGCCCGTTTACATTTTTGCTGTAGGTGAAATAAATCCAGCCTTGCTGCTGATAATCAGCCGGCACCGCCACGTCGAGTAATCCACCCTGCCCCTTTACAAAAACCGCCGGTAAACCGCTGACTGGTTTGATTTTTCCTGTCACTACATTGAGTATGCCAGCTCTCCCCTGGCGTTCGGTAAACAGGATTTCATTCGCTGAAATAAATGTCATTCCCCACGGCACACCAAGGCCCGAAGCCAGTTGCTTTAACTGGTAGGAACTTGCCCATAGGGGATTTGTTATCAGCAGACAAAAACCAAAAACAAATGGATAAAGTTTCATTTTATTACCTGTTTATTTAGCAAAATGTCCAAACACTGACTTCATTAATTCAGTGCTTCTCTTTGCAGGATTATCCCTGATCATTTTTTCTTCGATAGAAATCCGGTCAAACAGTGCATTCATCGCGTTACCCAGAACATAATCATCAATATCGACTAATTTATTACTGTAAAATGGCGCTACACTGCTAATTTTCTGATTTAACGACTTATAGCTGCTGGTTAACCCGGTTTGATCGGTAGCCGCCTTGATAATCGGTAAAAATTTATCGCGTAATGTAGCTTCGGTTTTACCTTTAAAGTACATGGTTGCGGCATTGTCGCTACCCTGCATGATGTTCAGTGCATCATCTACGGTCATTTCTTTTATGGCGCTGGTAAAAACAGGAATAGCTTTTGATACCGATTGTTCTGCTGCTGTATTTAATCGACTTTCAAATTCATCAACATATTTTCCCTGCCCGAATTTACGTAATAATTCAGCTGATTTATCCAGTTGCTGCGGAACCGGGATATGATATACATCGCTCAGGCTGAAGCCTTTGGCACTGCTTAATAAATTCACTGAATCGCCGACACCCTGCGACAAAGCCTGTTTTATGGCATCTATCATATTCGCCGTGGTTATACCTGTTGAAGAACCCCCAGCCTGCTCCTTAAGTATGGGCTTAATCTGATCGAGTACGGGTTCCAGTTCTTTACAGGCCGCAAGTGATGTTATGGTCAAAATTATCAGAAATAGTCCGGACAGTTTATTTTTAATCATGTGAGAATCCTTTATTCAGAGAGTGGCAAATTAATTTAAGGATTATACATCACAGTGTTGTATTATTTCCCGCACCAAATTAACTTCTAAAACCCGAGGATATTAGATGAAATCAATAATCGTGAGCTTAGTTTTATTATTTTTAACGACAAATGTGTTTGCTCAGGAAGAAGTCGGCCTGGTGAGCACCAAACGTTTAAACCTGCCTACAGCTTTGAAGATTGCCCAGGCTGCAATCGCTGAATGTACCAAACTGGGTATTCAAATCGGGGTGACGGTAGTAGACAGAGAAGGTATCGTACAGGTAGCTTTACGTGACACCATCGCAGCCCAAATCACTGTTCCTATCAGTAAAGGCAAAGCTTATACCGCTGCTAATTTTAATAGTGCGACTTCAGCTATGGGAGATCGTGCTAATTCGCCGATTGGTCGGGTTCCAGGTATTATCATGTCTGCGGGCGGTTTACCAATTCAGGTTGGCGGTGCTTTAGTAGGTGCAGTAGGTGTTAGCGGAGCACCATCTGGTGTAACTGATGAGCAATGTGCTCAGGCCGGTATCAACGCAGTTCTGGATGACCTTGAAATGTCGATGTAAAGTCTGAAGTCTGAAGTCGAAAGTCGAAAGTCTGAAGTCTGAAGTCTGAAGTCGAAAGCCTGACTGACGACTTATGACTTATGACTTATGACTTATGACTGATGACTGATGACTTATGACTTATGACTTATGACTTATGACTTATGACTTATGACTTATGACT
>CALCSG010000059.1 GCA_937894085.1 uncultured Gammaproteobacteria bacterium
TTATGAATATCATGCTGGTATCGGTAACAGAACGAACTCAAGAGATAGGTATACGTATAGCGGTAGGGGCCAGACAGACGGATATCATGCGTCAGTTTTTGATTGAAGCGGTGCTGGTCTGCTTCTGTGGTGGCGCATTGGGGATCGGGCTCGCCTATCTTGTTGGCGTGATCTTCAAATACACCGGTAGCGACTTTCAGATGATCTATTCTAGTTCGTCTATCATTGCGGCTTTTGTCTGTTCAACGTTAATTGGCATTCTATTTGGCTATCTTCCTGCCCGTAATGCCGCAAAACTTAACCCGATTGATGCACTCTCCAGAGATTAGGGTGAGGGAGAATAAAATGAAAACAATCATAAATATTTATATCACTACGATGTTATGCGTAATTACGTTGTTTGGGTGCAGTTAAATGCGCAGTGATTTGCAACTCATTTATTAAAATCTGGTGTAGGTCGGTTTTATGCTCCTGCAAATACGACTTTCACTACGTCCCTGTAGCTTATATTCGTACTGTTCAGGATTTATTGGGTCATGCCGATGTATCTACCACAATGATCTATACCCATGTGGTTGGTCGAGGTGGTCAGGGTGTAAAAAGTCCTTTAGATATATTGTCATCTCAAGATTAGCTGTTGTTTTTCACTATATAAATCAAGTTGAAACAGGTGAATGGCCGCTTTCAATAATCAGTTATGGATAAACAATTATTGAACAATGCCGCTTTGCACGTAATTTTTTAAAGCTGACCTAAAAAGCTGAATAGTTCGCTATGTCCATACAGCAGAGATTAGGAGTATTACCTGCAATTGACCGCTCCTGGGCACCAGGCTGCCTTTCGACGTATATCTATCCAGGGACCGCTATTAGTGTTATCGAGTCGACGATAACTGTGACCGAAAATCCAGCAATAATCAGAAACCCTTTCCAGCAGAAATTTTGCTAAACCCAGATATAAGATTTAATACTTCGAGATATCCGTGTGCTTACGACTAACGTAGAGTTTTCGGTAATTGAAAAGTGACATCTTCACTGAAGCCCAGTGAAGTAATATTTTCTGCCCCGTGTGATTTCAGGTAATCAATGACCTGCTGTACCAGTAATTCCGGTGCCGAAGCACCCGCAGTGACTCCGATACATTCTTTGTTTAACAGCCATTCCTGTTGTATATCAACTGCCTCATCAATCAGGTAACCCTCGATTTTGTGGTTGGTTGCAATTTCTTTTAATCGATTCGAATTTGAACTGTTTTTGGAGCCAACGACCAGAATAAGGTCACAGGATTCTGCCAGACTTTTTACTGCGTCCTGACGATTTTGGGTAGCATAGCAAATATCATTTTTACGTGGGCCCTTAATGGCAGGGAATTTTGCGCGCAGGGCATCGATTACTTTAGAGGTATCGTCCATGGATAAAGTAGTCTGGGTAACGAAGCTTAATTTTTGAGGATTTTTTACAGCCAGTTGCAATACATCACTGGCCGATTCGATGAGATATATTTGGCCTCCGTTATTGCTGTCGTACTGGCCCATGGTACCTTCCACTTCAGGATGTCCTTTATGACCTATTAAAATGGTTTCTATACCATCTTTGCTGTATCGGCAAACTTCAAGATGTACTTTAGTTACCAGCGGGCAGGTGGCGTCAAACACTTTTAAGTCGCGGCGTTTCGCTTCATCCTGAACCGCCTTGGAGACTCCGTGAGCACTAAAAATAACATGCTGATCATCCGGCACCTGATCCAGTTCATCAACAAAAATTGCACCTTTGTTTTTCAGGTCGTTCACTACATAGCGGTTATGCACGACTTCATGCCGAACATAAACCGGTGCTCCGAATAATTGCAAAGCGCGTTCTACGATATCGATGGCGCGGTCTACACCGGCACAAAAGCCGCGGGGGTTGGCAAGTAAAACTTTCATTAATTAAGTAACGGAGGTTGTTCGTCAGGGCTTTCGATGTCAATTATTTTAACCGTATAACGGATAGTTTGTCCTGCTAACGGGTGATTAAAATCTACCTTAACCGAAGTGTCATCAAATTCCAGAATAGTGCCTGGCAGGGTTTCACCGGATGGTGTGCTGAACTCAATGATGAGCCCCGCTTGCAATGCCTGTTGAGGATCAAATTCATTTCGCTGTAGTGTATGAATCATATCATCCACGGGAAATCCGAAGGCTAAATCAGGGCCGATATCGAGAGTCTGTTCTTCACCAACCTGAAGATCGATGAGCGCCAGTTCGAGGCCCTCGGCTAATTCCCCCGACCCTAAATGATACGTCAGCGGTTCCTCATCAAAGGTATCTTCCAGTACGCTTCCATCAGAAAAGCCCAGTCTATGATGTAGTGTGACGATACTGTTGCGTGCAATTTTCAAGTTTTTTCCGTTTGCTGGTAGGGTTTTTTCATGCCACTCAAAATGAGAATAACGGCACCTACAGAAATGGCTGAATCAGCAATATTAAAAGCGGGCCAGGGATAACTGCCTAGCCAGACCTGGATAAAATCAATAACGTGACCCAGAATAACGCGGTCAATAACATTACCAAGCGCGCCACCGAGGATTAATGAGAGTGCTATAGCAGCCATTTTTTCTTCGCTGTTCAGCTTCTTAATCCATAAAAAAAGTGCCACACTAATTATGATGGCCAGAATCATAAAAAACCAGCGCTGCCAGCCACCGGCATCCGCCAGAAAGCTAAAGGCTGCTCCTTCGTTGTAGGATAGAAACCAGTCAAAGTAGGGCATAACCGATACTTTTTGATGATAAACCAGCTGAGTATTCGCGATCCATTTGGTGGCCTGATCAGCGATGATAACAAACACGGTAATCCATAAATACTTAAGCATATTGTCTGACTTCACCCTCGCCATCAACGTTTTCTACACAGCGACCACAAAGTTCAGGATGATCGGTATTTTTACCGACATCTTCACGGTGGTGCCAGCAACGCACGCATTTGGCTGATTCGCAAACTGTTGCTTCAATGGCAAATTGACTGTTCAGGTCAACATCCGGATCATCTTTAAGCGTTTTGATTTCACAGCCATCAGGAGCATCCTGTAATTTTGCCAGGGTCGCTTCTGAGGTTATCAAAACGAAACGTAATTCCTCGCTGATCACTTCCAGTGCATTTAACAGATCGTCTTCACAGTAAATCACCACACTCGCATCGAGACTGGATCCAATTTTTCCATCCTGACGTAACACTTCGAGAATGCCGGATGTTTGCTGTCGAATTGACAGCAGCGTGGTCCATAGATTGGAGTTGATGCGCACATTGCTATAATTGAAAAGACCTTCATACCAGGTTTCCAGAAACACGCCCATGTCGTCATGTTTGCCTGGCAGGTTTTCCCACACTTCATCAGCGGTAAAACTTAAGATGGGGGCGATCCAGCGGGTCATAGCTTCGACCACATGATATATAGCGGTCTGGCATGAGCGACGTGCCAGAGAGTCCTGCTGGGTGGTGTATTGACGATCCTTGATAATGTCCAGATAAAAACCGCCCAGGGTTTCTGAACAGAAGTTATGGATTTTCTGTACCGCAACATGATATTGATAATTGATGTATAGATCTTTGAGTTCATCCTGAAGTTTTAATGCTTCTGCTACAACCCAGTGATCAAGGGCCAGCATTTTGTCCTTGTCGACCATGTTTGAATCGGGGTCAAAGCCGTTGGTATTGGCCAGCAGAAAGCGTAATGTATTACGGATTCGACGATAGGAATCTGCTGTTCGTTTAAGGATTTCATCCGAAATACTCAATTCACCTGAATAATCAGTTGCTGCCACCCACAGGCGTAAAATATCGGCACCCAGGCTATTATTGATTTTCTGTGGCGCGATCACGTTGCCCACTGACTTCGACATTTTCATGCCTTTGGCATCTACCGTGAAACCATGGGTCAATACCTGTTTGTAAGGCGCAACACCATTCATCGCGCAGGAAGACAGGATTGAACTGTGAAACCAGCCGCGATGTTGATCGGAACCTTCGAGGTACAGGTCGGCAGGAAAGCGCAGACGTTCATCATGTTGCAGGATACTGAAATGAGTGGTGCCGGAATCAAACCAGACATCCAGTGTGTCGGATATTTTTGTATAGTTTACCGCATCATCTCCGAGTAATTCGCTGGCCTCCATGCTAAACCAGGCATCTATACCTGTTTTTTCCATGCGCAAGGCAACCTGTTCGATTAAATTATTGGTATCCGGGTGTAATTCCTGAGTTTGTTTATGCACAAAAATCGGAATGGGTACTCCCCAGTAACGCTGCCGGGAGATACACCAGTCCGGACGGTTGGTAATCATGCCGGTGATACGTGCCTGACCCCATTCTGGAATCCATTCTACATTTTTGATTTCTTCCAGCACTTTCTTGCGTAGTCCCTGTTGTTCCATGCTAATAAACCACTGAGGCGTCGCACGGAAGATGATGGGCGTTTTATGACGCCAGCAATGCGGATAGCTATGACGTAATTTTTCGACATGTTGCAGAGTATTTTTTTCTCGTAACACTTCCACTACATGTTCGTTGGCATTAAATACATGTTCACCGGCAAATAATTCGATACCGGGTAGAAAACGGCCGTCATCACCAACCGGGTTATAAGCTTCCAGGCCGTATTTTTTACCGATAATAAAGTCATCCTGACCATGTCCAGGCGCTGTATGTACTGCGCCGGTACCAGCTTCCAGTGTCACGTGATCACCGATAATCAACAGTGATTCCTGGTTGTAGAAAGGATGCTTCAAGGCCTGGCGGTCCAGGGCCGAACCGGTGCCATAAGCAATAACCTTGTAGTTAGTTATACCATAACGCGCCATCGATTCTTTCATTAAGTCTTCAGCCAGCACCAGTCGCTCTTTACCGTTCTCTGATTCAGTTTGTACGATTACGTATTCATATTTCGGGTGTAATGTAACCGCCAGGTTGGCAGGTAGAGTCCACGGGGTAGTGGTCCAGATAACAACCGATAACGGACCTTCTCCATGATGATCAGGAATATTGTGAAAGCAGTTGATAAAGGCTTCTGGATCAACGACAGGGAATTTTACATCAATCGCCAGAGAGGTTTTATCCTTGTAATCGACTTCTGCTTCAGCCAGCGCTGAGCCGCAATCGGTGCACCAGTGAACCGGTTTATCACCTTTGTGCAGGTGGCCATTATTAATGATTTTTCCCAGAGAACGTACAATATTGGCTTCGGTATCGAAGTTCATGGTGAGGTAAGGTTTGTCCCAGTCGCCCAGAATACCCAGACGGATAAAATCCTGTTTCTGGTTTTCGATCTGAACTTTGGCAAAATCACGACAGGCCTGTCTGAACTGGTCCGCTTCTACTGCGATACCGGCTTTACCGATATCTTTTTCTACGGCATGTTCAATCGGTAGGCCATGGCAATCCCAGCCCGGCACATAAGGGGCATCGTCACCATTTAATGTACGCGCTTTAATAATGATGTCCTTAAGTATTTTATTGACGGCATGACCGATGTGGATGTTGCCATTTGCATAAGGGGGGCCATCATGCAATATGAAAACCGGTTTGCCTTTACGTGACTCTCTAATTCGCTGATACAGGTTTTCATCCTGCCAGTGTTGCAGGCGTGCGGGTTCATTTTTGGCCAGATTGCCACGCATGGGAAACCCGGTATCAGGTAAATTTAATGTTGGTTTATAATCAGTCACGATGTTTCCAGTATTTCGTTGTGTTCAAAATAAGTATGAGCTTCGATGATATCCTGATCTATTTTTGCAATCAGTGCATCTAACGAATCAAATTTTTCTTCATTACGGATCTTATGTAGAATTTCCACATCCACACAGCAGCCGTAAACCTGTTCAGAGAAGTTGAGTATATACACTTCCAGAATGGTTCCGACTCCGTTCACTGTGGGCCGCGTGCCGATGCTGGCAACACCACGCAGAGTGCGATTATCTATGCCTTTGACCAATACCGCAAATATTCCGTTAACTGCAATTGGCCTGCTACCCATTTTCAGGTTGATAGTCGGGTAACCTAACTGTCGCCCCAGTTTTTTACCATGTGCTATACGACCGGATAAAGTGTAGGGGCGACCTATCAATTGCCTTGCCTGCAGCATGTCATTGTTCGCCAGGCAGCGGCGTATTCGAGTGCTGCTGACTCTTTCATTATCAATTAATAAGGTATGTGAGTTTTCAACTTCAAAGCCAGCCTTATGGCCAGCCTGTTGTAAAAACTTGAAGTCACCGCAGCGTTTTTTGCCAAAACGAAAATCATCACCTATCACCAGATGTTTAAGATTCAGCCGCTCCACTAAAATCTGTTGTACAAATTGTTCGGCTGTCAGGTTAGCCAGTGCATGATTGAACTGCAGGCAAACCAGAATATCTATACCTATTTCTGATAGATGGATTATTTTGTCACGAAATCTGGCGAGCCTGCGCGGGGCCTTGTCCGGCGCAAAAAATTCGACGGGTTGTGGTTCGAAAAGGATGACCACCGATGGCAGGTTTTTAATTTCAGCAACAGCTTTGAGCTGGTTGATCACATGCTGGTGTCCCAGGTGTAAACCATCGAAATTACCAATGGTTGCAACACAACCGGGCAAGGGCTGCTTAAAGTTATGTAATCCACGAATGAGTTTCATTGTTTAGCAGATAGTATTTCGAAGCTAAGCGACTTGGTTTAACTAATATTAATGAGCCAGATGTCTGGGACGAATGCCCATTATCCAAAGCAATAGCACATAACACAAGATAGCAGGCATAATTAATAACAATAATTCAAATAACCGCTTAAACCAGTCAAGTTGAGTCCACAAATGAATGCCCTGAGAAAATATGAAGAGCAGCAGGGTCATACCTGCCACAGCAATTAATATTTTTAACAGCATGACGGTAAATGGGCGACCCAACGTTAAATACTGTTCGCGTCTTAGTGCCAGTGCTAATAAACCGGCATTACAATAAGCGGAACCGGTGGTGGCTAATGCAAGGCCGACATGCGCTGGTATATCGGTGTAATTAAGCAGGGCCAATACGAAAATCACATTCAATATCATGTTAACCGCCATCGCAATAATGCCTATTCTGACCGGTGTCCTACTATCCTGGCGGGCATAAAATGCATTCGCTAAAATTTTGATCAGGATAAAAGCAGGCAGGCCGAGGCTGTAGGCCATCAGGCTCATACTTGCCATTAAGGTATCAGATTCGTTGAATGCGCCATATTGAAACAGGGTTGTCAGAATAGGTTGAGATAACATTAACAGCCCCAGGGTGGCGGGCAGTGCGATGAATAACGCCAGCTGAACTGCCCAGTTCAGGGTTTTATTAAAATGGTCTTTACCCTGATTGAAATGGGATTCCGATAAATTTGGCAACACGACCGTGGCTAAAGCTATACCAAACACGCCCAGTGGAAACTCCAGCAAACGATCCGAATAATATAACCAGGAAACTGAACCTGAAACCAGAAAAGAGGCGATAAAGGTATCAAATAACAGGTTAATTTGAGCAACAGAAGAGCCAAACAGTGCAGGTATCATCAGTTTAATGATTTTTTGCACGCCGCTGTTTTTCCATCCCCACACCGGTTTTGGTAAAAAACCTAATTTATACAGGAACGGCAGTTGAAACAGCATTTGAGCCAGGCCGGCTATTAATACTCCCCAGGCCAGCGCATAAACCGGAATATCCAGCTGCGGTGCTAACCACACCGCACAGCCAATTAAACTGAGATTGAGTAACACAGGCGTGAAGGCGGGTGCTGCAAACTGTTTCCAGCTATTTAAAATGCCACCGGCGAGGGCAGTCATGGAAATAAGCAGAATATACGGAAAAGTGAGGCGTAGCAGTCCGGCTGTCAGTTCGAATTTTTCTGGTTGATCGATAAACCCGGCGGCAAAAACATACACTATCGCCGGTGACGCTATTACGCCGATACTGGTGATGACTAACAGAATTATACCCAGGGTGCCTGCAACCTGATTAATCAGCTGATGAATTTCATCCTGAGTTTTACTGCTTTTGTATTCGGTTAAAACCGGCACAAATGCCAGGGAAAATGCACCTTCGGCAAATAAACGGCGCATAAAGTTAGGGATTTTAAAGGCGATAAAAAAAGCATCGGCTTCGAGTCCCGCGGAAAAAAAACGCGCAATGACAATGTCACGAGCCAGTCCCAGAGCACGTGATAGCAGGGTCATTAAACTGACCAGGAAAGTTGATTTGAATAATCCGCTCAAGGTGATTTCGCCATTTTTCGGGCTTGATTGCAAAAACGAGGCATAATATCACCAATTTCTTTTGCAGATCAGCTTTTTACGGTTGACAGCCGTCTCTCAAGTAAAGATAATGCGCGCCTTATTTTTACATTGCAGGATTCAGGAGAAACTCTTGGCTAACTCACTTTCAGCTAAAAAACGCGCCAGACAGGCAGAAGACCGTCGTCAACGTAACGCTAGTCGCCGCTCAATGATGCGTACATACCTTAAAGCAGTAGTTAATGCTATTGACAGTAATGACAAGCCAAAAGCTGAGGCCGCTTATAAAACAGCATCTCCTATCCTGGATAAGTCTGCTCAAACTGGTTTGATCAGCAAAAATAAAGCTGCTCGTCATAAAAGCCGTTTGAACGCACAAATTAAAGCGATGTAATTTACGCTTTAACTTAAGAATTGAAAAAGCCAGAATAAAGTCTGGTTTTTTTTTGGCCGAGAAATACCTTTCAGCTTTTTTCTATTATTTTTTGTTATCTCAGATAGCCAGAAAATATAAATATCTCCAATCTAAAACGACTTGTAAGTAAATCACCTCTTAGTCATTTTTATTTAGAAGGGTAACGGAGGTATTTTGTTAGTATTCGAAGAGGACAATTTCAACCACCGCATTTCGCAGGAAATATCTGTCACCAACGCTTTCCCAGCTCATCAATAACTTCCTGTAAAGCATCATTTTGCTTAGCTGAGCCATTAAATTTAATCATTAGCAATACGCTATCGCGCTTTTCGGGAATAGGTCTGTCATGACCTATTCTATAAATTTCGCCATCTATCCTGGTTTTAAATTCTTCAATATTTATAGAAACGACTGCTTTCTGGTAAATATAGAACTGCCGACTGACTTCTAAAGGAACACGCAACAGGCAGCCATCAATTGAAATATCAACTAAGGGTAAAGCAATAGACTGTTTATCGTTGAGCGTAATGTTCAATAAATATGTGTTTTCCGGATGAAGCCGGACTTTTCTGCGGTGCTCCATTACATCCAGAACTTTAGTCAGTTTCTTAATGAATCCTTTTTTGAGAAATGGTTTAGCCAGAAAAAAAGTGGATTTACTTTCTATTTCATTAAGGACTATATTTTTTATTTTTGAATCTTCCGACATGATTACAACCGGTGTATTGTGATTTTCCAGATCACTTCTTACACTTTCCATAAAGCTGTGCCTGGTTAATGACCAGTCGGCAAAAATAATATCGGCCTGTTGATCTGAAGCAATATAACTCATTGCATCTTCGTGATTTTTACAGTGAATAAGTTGAGTAGTGTTTAAGGTCTTACTTATTAATGGCTTTATTAAGTCAAAAACGTCCTGGTCATCAATAATTAATACAGCAGGATTGTTTTTCATGATTTTTCTCTTCCCGGATTTTTGAAAAATAACAATGTAAACTATTTGAAATTATAGTTGAGAGATAAAATTATATTTGTAAAAACACTTTTCTTTTGATGTGGGTACTTTCTTGATAAGTGGTTAAGCAGAACTGAATTATGATGCTTAATGTTCGCTATCAAAAGCAGACTTACTGGCTGGATTAAATAAATAATTAACATTTATTTTTCTGAAATTATATCCATACAATCTTCCGCTCGCTATAATTGCTGGATAGTTTTAAGTACCTGATAAAAATGAAAGGCCGGAAAGGGAAGTCTCTGGTTTTTAAAAAATAAAACAACGATTCATTCAGCAATCTGACATCTTCAGTCTATTGAAATAAGTTAGAGCTTAGTAAAATATTTATCAATTAAACTATTCTTTTTTGAAAAATAATGACAGGCATTAGCCGATACTGAGGAGTATTAATTATGAAAATTAAAAATAATTCTAGAAAGAAGTTTTACCGGTCGAAGCAGTTTGGACTGTGTTCCGGAATATTAATTATGGCAGCAATTAATCAGCCTGTATTTGCAACGAGCGGGTATTCACCCACTGGATTTGGAACCATTAATAAAGGCATGGTCGGGGCGGGAGTTGCTTTGCCACAGGATGCCATGACGGCAGCAACCAATCCGGCGGGAATGGCGCTGGTAGGTCATCGTTGGGATGCGGGTGCAGCTCTGTTTAGTCCTTCGAAAAGAGGGTATACCGCTAATGATACTGGTGATCCAAGTACAAATGCTATTGTTCCAGGTGACTATATCAGTGAAAATAATCTTTTTCTGGTTCCACACTTTGGCTGGAATACACAACTGACTGATACCAGTACATTGGGTGTTTCTGTCGGTGGTAATGGTGGTATGAATACTGAGTATGATAGCGCTGTATTTGCTAATTTTGGTGCGGGAACTGCTCCCACGGGTGTAGATTTTTCCCAGTTGTTTGTCGGGGTCACTTATGCTCAGTCATTAAATGACAATAACTGGATAGGGATTATGCCTATTCTTGCCGTGCAACAGTTTGAAGCTACAGGACTGGAAGCTTTTAATGGAATGTCCGCTACCCCCGGTAAGGTTTCCAATAATGGTGTAGACACTGTCATGGGTTATGGTTTTCGGATTGGCTGGCTGGGGAAAATAAATGATCAGTTATCATTAGGAGCTTCCTATCAGAGTCGCCTGAATATGGAAAAATTTAAAGATTATGCCGGCCTTTTTGCGGAACAGGGTGATTTTGATACCCCGTCTACCTGGGTTTTGGGACTTGTTTACAATATATCACCGGAAGTCAGTCTGCTGCTGGATTATCAGCGTATCAATTATGGCGAAGTGAAATCACTGTCTAATCCTAATAACTCAAATATTCAGGATCCCAGTGGTACCTTTTTACTGGGTGCTGATGAAGGCCTGGGTTTTGGCTGGCAAGATATGGATATTATAAAACTGGGTGTGCAGTGGGCATTTGATGAAAGGTTGACTGTGCGTGCAGGTTATAGCCATTCGACGGCATTGTTTGAAGGCACTCAGGCATTATTTAATATTCTGGCACCGCTACCATCCGCGATCATGTCAGCATCGGTTCCAGCTACCAGTATAGCCAGCAAGGCTCAGTCAACCTGGCATTTACCCTGGCGTTAAATGAAGAAGTAGACGGCAGTTCCACTTTTACTCAGGATCAGACTGGATCGGTACAGATGGAGCAATGGGAGCTGGAAATTAGCTGGAGTCATCGTTTTTAGTAAGCCGGTACGCCATTCCTGAAAAACTCATCACTGTTCCTGTGGTGAGTTTTTTTAAAGGTTTAAAAGTAACTGTTATTCATCTATTTTAAATATTTCAGTGTCCGGGTGAAACGCAAACCAGGCAAACCAGAACCCTTCGGTAGCAGCCACTGGTTCTCCTGCTGAATTAGACATAGATGCATGTTGATTGTTTTTATCCCAGTTAATGTAGATTGTATTTCCGGCAAAATTATCTATAAGGCGTGTTTTTCCGGCTTTGTCTATTTCACTGAAAGGGTAAGCCTTGAATTGGTTATTCACTTCAAGGCCTAATACGCGTTCTTTTGGGTGAAAATAATCGGGCGCTTTGTTGGTGACCTTAAAATAAATGGTTTTTGAATTTTCATATCCGCGATAGGGATTGCTAGAGTAATCGCGTGCAAAACCTGTTTTATCGGACATTACCAGCGTGTCTGGGTGTATCTGTTTCCAGTTCAACCAACTGGTGTGAGTGATGGGTAGTTTTGATAACTTCTGCCCTCTTAGCTCACCACTAATAGCCATTGCCTTAATCTGCGACCATAATGACTGAGTCTGTCGGTCATATAGTAAAACATCACTGTTATACAAAAGGCCGGATACACCAAAATTAAGCGTTTTACCTTCCACCTTTGCCGAAAATGCTACTCCTGTGCCACACAGAGGACAATAGGTAATGGAAAATTGTGAGCCCTTTATCTGGTCGTTCACTATTTCATGCCAGTTCAAAATAGCGATAGGGTAAGCTTTACTAATACCATTCAACTGGATACCCAGAATGCGATCTTCGGGTTGCAGGTAAAGAGCTTGCTGAGGAGCTATAAAAGTAGGGTTGTCGATGGCAGGGATACCATCTTTAGTCGGGCCGCCAGCCAGAATCAAATTTGAATCAATCAGTGAGCCGGTTAAATCGAAGCCATTTTGAGATGAGGCAAAACTGGCACAGTTAGCGTGATTAATGCTATGGAGATAAATACGTGTAGCAGGCTTTTTTGCAAATTTAGCATGGTCGACTCCTGACATCCGGTTCTTTTTTGGAGTCAGGAGCATGTGCTTAGTTCCTTAAAGAATACTGACAGCAGACCGCTTAAACTGGATTTTTACGGGGTCGGCCACGTTTCGCATGACCTACCTTGATCTTCAGGCGACGTTCTACCATTTTTTTGAATTTATCAGATCCAAGTGGTGTACCTGTTTGCCAGGCATCCTGAATATCGGTATTAATTTCGTCGCTTAAACCGGCTTTAGTCATAGCTGTGTATTTTTCGAGTCGGGTTTTATCTACTTTAGCAAGCTCAGTATATTTCTCATGTGCCGTGAGCAATGCATTTTTCTTGCCCTGAGCATTAAACTTATAACTGGACCATTTGTACGCACCCGGTGACTTCACCAGATTTTCTCGTACCGGCAGGTTTTCAATGTATAGCATACAGTTCAGCAGTTGAGTATCCGGATCAATCAGGCTGGCTTTATATCGACCTTGCCAGAGAGTGCCTGTCTTATTGTATGTGTTGTTAATGTAAGGAACATAACAACGTCCCTGGTATTGCATCATACGGCTGGCAGATTCTTTATCGGGTGGAGTAACCAGTAAATGAATTTCATTGGGTAAAAGAGCATAGGCGTGAATCGGCACCTGGTACCATTCAGATCCTTCCTGTAGCCACTCCAGGTAGGCTTTGTAGTCTTCGTTTTCGAAAAATACGTTGTTTTTATTATGACCTCGCTGGACGATATGCACCGGGTAATCTGGTAAGTAAAATCTCGGTTTTCTTGGCATCTCTATATCCTCTAGCTTTGTAAGGTTTATAACAGTGTAATACAATTTAACAATTTCAGCAATTAAGGGTGCTGACCCCATTGATTATTAGCACATTTAATCAAAAAGTCATGTTTTATACTCATTATTTATCGGTAATCTGTGTATTATCAGACTTTTTTTGAATTTTCGGAGTTTTTTATGGGGGAGTTAGAAGGCGTTATCAAGTATGGACTTGATTTTTGTCTGTCACAACCTACAACGGAAAATCTGAGTGAATTGAATTGCTGGCGTTCAATTCTGTATGAGTTGAAACTGATCGGGCAGGATAGTCAGCGTTATGAGGGTTATGGGTTTGGTAATTTGAGTCAACGTTGTCAGCGCGATAAAACGCAATTCATTATCTCCGGCACGCAAACCGGAAATTTTGCTGAATTAACACGCAGTCATTATGTTCGTGTTGAATCTTGTGATGTCACGCTAAATCATGTCACCGCCAGTGGTCCGCTAAAACCCTCATCTGAAGCGCTAACACATTCCATGTTTTATGAATTAGATTCATCTATAGAATGTGTGATTCATGTCCATTCACCAGAACTATGGATGTTTGGCTTACAAAATGAATATTCCTGCACCGATAAAAACGTTGAATATGGCACCCAGGCTATGGCTTCAGAAATTGCCCGTTTATATCATTCGGGTAAGTTATTACAACATAAAACATTAGTCATGGCGGGACATGAAGATGGAGTGATCTGTTTTGGCAACAGTGTCAATCAGGCCGCAATGGCGCTTATAGATTTATGGGTGAAAGCCTGCAGTAAATAGGGCCTGTACGGAATGGAGGATCTACCGCGATTTTTCTGTTCAAGCGTTAATCAGGTTTAATATGTTTTTAAACTTATCGTTACAATGTTTCTGTCATTTACGTGTAAAGCAGTCAGTGGCTATAAATCAGTCTTTTCAGGCTGATGACGGTTTGATAATAAATATATCTGGTAGGCGTTTTGCGGCCGTCTCAAATTATTTTAAATTATCTGTTTTGACTCATACTAGTCGTTCATAAGAATGGAGTGATCCACTGATTTATACCTCGCTACGGGGAGGACTTGTTGAATAAATCATCCAGGGATTCAGCATCATCCGGATAAATTGATTTCGTTATTGTAGCTTTTAACTGCTCCGATTGAGCTGTTTCGAGCGGTTGTTGAATTGCTTCATTAATCAAGCGAATATGATGGTTAATATCATTCAAATTGGTAAATGCGACAATAAATTCGGCTCCATGTGATCGACATACGAGTTCTTCTTGGCCCGAGTTTTCTCTGATTCTGATAGCGGTTTCCACAATGGCCGCGTCACCGATATCCAGTCCATGATGCCTGTTGATATTTTCAATTCCATGAACTCTGATTAACAGCAAAACTATACGAAAATTGGAGTTAGAGATATTAACCAGCTCATTGATCTGCTTTTTAATCACAGAACGGGTGGGAAGCTCAGTCAGGTAATCAATTTGACTGTAACGATTTACCGTTTCTTCAACCTGTTTTCGTTGTGCAGCTTCTGTCTGTAGCTGTAGACTCAATTCGCTCAATTTCTCCAATGCTTCTTCAGTTTCCTGCCTGGATTTAGCAAGCGCCTGCTCTGCTTCACGTTGAGACGTAATGTCTATGCCTGAAGATAATGTACCAATAATTTTATTGTGATCATCATAGATAATGCTATTGTGCCAGGAGATTAGAAGCAGTGTACCATCTAAAGCCCTGATCCAGTTTTCATGAAACTCTGGCAACCGGGTTTTTCCATCCATAACCTCCTTGAAAACCTGTTTCATCTGAGTCTTCTCTGAATCGATAAAAAAATTATCAATCCAGTTCAGTTCATGCATTTCATCATTCGTTATGTTGAGGGTTTTACAGCAGGTGGGATTTGCCATAGTGACCTTACCGTCGCGATCCAGAGCTACCATTATAACGCTGGCTATATCAAGATAGTTCTGTGCCCGTTTTCTTTCCTCTTCGATTTGTCGTTGGGATTCAATATGCTGTGTAATGTCAAGAACAGTTCCTGTTGTTGTGACTGGATTTCCTTTCAGGTTGTAGATCGTTTCACCGCGTTGACAAATATATATGATAGTTCCGTCATCCTGTATTTGACGGTGTTCAATTTTGAATGGTGTTTTTTCCTTAATAGAGTTGGACAGGACTTTATCCACCACAGGTCTGTCGTCAGGGTGAACTCGAGTAAAAAAACTTTCGTAACTCACCTCAAACTCATTTTTATCAAGGCAGAACAGGTCATAGATTTCGTCAGACCAGGTCAGATGGTTTTGAAGATGATCCAGGCGCCAACTACCCACCCTGGCAACCCGCTGGGCAGCCAGTAAATGTTGCTGACTGGTTTTAAGGTCCTGCTCAAAGTAGTCTCTTGTTTCGACGAAAGGTCTGATTACCCACAGATACAGGAAAGGTGTAGTAAGAATAGTCAGAGTCAAGGCATCAAGTAGTGCTTCCAGTAAACCGTTGAGTTCAATTTTAAATACCAGTAAAAAAAGCATGATCAGCATTTCAGCGGTAAAAATAATTACCAAAATTTTGCCGATTAACAGAGCTTTCCCCTGTTTTTTTAGAGACGTTGCCATGAGTGTGTTTAAGATTTAAGTGATGTTATTATTTATAGTACAACTCAGTATAATTATCTAAAATCAAAGCATAAGCCGATGATGCTTTTACTATGAAGAGGTTTTAGCGTTGCTGATTGTTTAGAATATGAATTCAAATTCTGTAAATACTGTGAAGGTCAATTTGTTTATTTATAGACCCGCTTATCCAGCCCATATTTCTGCATTTTGTCATACAGGGTTTTCCTCGGAAGTCCGAGCAGTTGCATGGCGTCTTTGATGATGCCGCCGGATTCTGAGAGTGCCTGTTCAATTAATGCGCGTTCAAAGGCTTCGACGTGCTCCGGCAGGGTCATAGGTGCACAGGGTATCAGGCTGGCGTTGTCATCCAGTTTTAAACCACAGCCATCGCCCAGTAATACATAACGTTCGGCTGCATTACGTAGTTCACGCACATTACCCGGCCAGTTGAAAGCCATTAGTGTGTGGTTGGCGTTTTGTGGTATTGCAGGAGCTTCCTTGCCGTATCTTGCTGATGCAACCAGCAAAAAATGCTGAAATAAGCGCGGAATATCTTCACGTCTTTCACGTAACGGTGGTAATTCCAGAGTGACTACATTTAGGCGGTAGTAAAGATCTTCGCGAAATTCGGCGCGATCCGATGCGGCTCGCAAATCTATTTTACTGGCGGTGATGATGCGTATATCGAGTTGAATGCTTTCATTTGAACCCAGCCGCTCGAGAGATCTTTCCTGTAGTACACGTAACAGTCTTACCTGTGTTGGCAGGGGCATGGATTCTATTTCATCAAGAAAAACAGTACCACCCTGGGCATATTCAAATTTACCAACACGTTGAGCTTCAGCTCCTGTAAAAGCGCCTTTCACGTGACCAAACAGTTCACTTTCGATGAGATTCTCGGGGATAGCACCACAGTTAATGGCAACAAAATTTTTATCGCGCCGGTTACTTTGCTCATGCAGTGAACGGGCAACCAGTTCTTTTCCGGTGCCGGTTTCACCAACTAACAGGATGTCAGCATCGGTATCAGCCAGTTGATTTATGTTGTTTCTTAAAGTTTGCATAATAGCTGTTTTGCCGATGATGCGGGGGCCCAGCACATCCTGTGTCTGTAATTCTGTTTTTAGATTTCTGTTTTCAAGAGTTAGTAGACGTTTTTCCAGAGCACGTTTAACGGTATCCACCAGGCGATCTGCTGAAAAAGGTTTTTCGATGAAGTCATAAGCTCCCCTGCGGATGGCATCTACTGCCATCGAAATATCACCATGCCCTGTTATTAAAATAACCGGTAAATCCTGGTCCAGCTGTTGTGCTTTTAACTGAAAAGTCTGGCCATCCATACCCGGTAAACGAATATCGCAGATGACTACTCCAGGCCATTGCTTATGTAGTAACGGCAAAGCCTGTTCTGCATTTTCAAATAACACAACATCGAATCCAGCCAGTTGTAAGGTTTGTTCATTGGCCAGACGTAAATCCTGCTCATCATCAATAAAGAAAATTCGGGGTTGCTGATTGCTCACTGTTTTTTCTCCACGGCCATTAATGAAATAGTTAACCTTGCACCACCCGCGGGCAGATTAGTAGCTGACAGGTGTCCATTCATGCTGTCCAGAATCCTGGCTGATATTGAAAGCCCCAGTCCAAGCCCTGACTTTCTGGTTGTAAAGAAGGGATCGAAAATTTTACCCAGGTGATTTTCATTTATTCCCGGGCCATTATCTTCGACATGTATCAATACCCATTCTTTTTGCTGCTCTGTTCTGATGATGACTTCACCCTGTGGTTTGTCGCCAATAGCGTTCATCGCATTATTGATCAGGTTGATCAATACCTGTTCCAGCTGAATGATTTCGGCCTTAGCTCTCAGTGTTGGTTTAATTTGTTTTGTGGTGACTTTAATACTGTTTCGTTTTGAATGTGGTTTAACTATTTCTATCGCTGTTTGTATAACGAATTGAATTTTTACGGTTTCAAGATTTCCACTTGATTTGCGTGCAAAGAATTTCAGTTGAGAACTGATTTTAGCCATACGTTCAGTTAAATCGGCAATTCGACTTAAATTTTCATCGGCGTTTTTAAATTTGTTCAGGGTAATAAACTGTCTGGCATTGTCGGCGTAACTTCTAATGGCTGCCAGCGGATTGTTTAATTCGTGACTGATACTGGCTGATAATTCACCCAGCACAGCAAGTTTTGCAGTTTGAATCAGTTCTCCCTGGGTATCTCTCAATATTTTTTCGGTATGTCTGTGTTGTTCTATTTCCTGTGTTAAATCCTTTGTTCGAACAGATACTTTATGTTCCAGTTGTTTCTGGGATTCTAGGTGAAAGCGCTCTCTTTCCTGACGTCTTTTGTGACGCTGCCAACCCAATAACCCCGTCAATAACAGCAATAACAGAATTAACAGTAAAACAATGACAGTAGTTAAGCTGTCCTGCTTGATGCTTTTCATCGGGGTAAGAATCATCACATTCCAGCCTGCCTCCGGCATGTTCTGACTAAGAGTCATAATGTCTTTGGGGATAACGGAGTCGGTTGTAGTTATTTGAATGATAGAGCTGCTATCAGAAATATCCTGCTTTGTTTTTAATGGCAGGACTTTGATATCGATATCTGCATAGCGGCGGCTATCAGAAATTTTTTTCCGGGTTTTAGAATCCAGAAATTTGATGCTGTGATACAACCAGTCAGCCTGGGTAGTGATGAAAATAACTCCATCCGGATCGCTGACGATGAACTGGCTATCCCGGTTGGACCAGCGTTGTTCAATATTGGATAAATCCATTTTAATGACAATGACGCCAATGATATTAGCGGCATAAATTATCGGGTAGGCAAAATAGTATCCACGTTTACCAGATGTGGTGCCGAGAGCAAAATAACGTCCCAGATGTCCTCGCATAGCTTCAATAAAATAAGGACGAAAACTGAAGTTACTACCCACGAAAGGGCGCTCACTTTGCCAGTTGCTTGCTGCCAGGGTTAAACCCCTGGCATCCATCAGGTAAGTGTCAGAGGCTCCGGTGATTTCATTAATATCCTGTAAAAAATAATTTACCAGGTTGACTCGAGATGAATTTTTCGGGTCATTTAATAAGTCGACCAGTAAGCGATTTTTAGCGATCAGATTGGGCAAAAACTGGAAACGAGCGAGTTTGCTGTCAAGGTGACCGATAAACTGCTCCAGTTGCTGTTGATTATTGGTGTGAAGCTGATCAAGACCATTTTGCCAGCTGATCGTGTGACTCACCCAGACCAGTATCAGCAATAAAGCTGATAGCGATAGAACGGATATGACCTTATGCCGGAAGGCTAGAGACATTGAAAATTTTTATCATAGTGAATAGTTGAATAATGATTGTTTAGAGTTTTTTTTTCAACGATAAACAGGCATACGTTTTCCCATGGCGACAGTAATTACTACCAGAATACAAAATACCAGACTAAATATATCAATATTTTCTCCCAATAATACAAATGATGCAAAAAGTGTAATAACAAGGTTGCAGTAACTGAGTCTGGCTGACACGCGCGATTCCACCCAGAGCCAATCCTTTATTCCATGGAAGAAACCAATTAACTGACTGAACAGTGCCAGGTATAAAAACCCGGCCCAGATTTGCAGTGGTATTTCGAAAGGTTTGTCAGGAGAAGTTAACACTGTGGGTATAATAATGAAAGGCAGGGAAATCACCAGAGCCTAGCAGATAACCTGCCAGCCCTGCATCTCCCGGGATAATTTTCCGCCAATGGCATAACTGAACGCCGCGCTGAATATGGCGCCTGGCAAAGCCAGGTCGCCAACCTTGAAACTACTACTGCCTTTTAATAAGGCAAAACAGATAACCAGCAAGCTACCCGTCAGGCCCGCTACCCAGAAACCTTTAGAAGGCTTTTCATGAGCAACAAAGAGCAGGAAAGCCGATGACTACACCGGATGCGGTGAGTGCCAGTTGTTTAAACTGGTTTCTATCTGGAAGCGGGGAGCGGGTTAAGATCAGCAACAAAGCAGCAAATATGCCGGCTACTACGGCTCTGCCCAGGCCGGTAAAAAAGGGTTAAAGTAGTCGATAATCAGTCGGGTGGCCGGTAGAGTCAAAGCAAACAGGGTAACGCCGAGGAAACCTGATACAAGCCCCCGGTTTTAATTATTTGTACTGGTTTTTTATTTTTGTATATGGCTCTGTATGAAAATCACGTAATGTCGTCATTCCCGCATGCTTTAAGCGGGAGTAGTGGTGCATGGACGCACCGTTAACGGATCTAAGGATGAAATCCATTAATAACGAAGTTAAAACTTTAAAAAGTGCCATATCTGTAATGGATTCCGGCTAAAAACATGCCGGAGAAGTGGTGCATGGATGCACCGTTAACGGAAACAAAGGATGCAATGACAGTAGTTTCGGTATAGAGTGGTTTTACATGATTTTCATAAAGAGCCATTTTTTTGTATTTACAGTTAGACGTTATTAACCAACTTCTTCCTGCTGTATGACTTCTGTTTCAGCAGCTGATTGCTGGTACCAGGTTTTAACCTGAGGATGACTCATGACATTCTCGATATATTTTTTACTGACAGCAGATAACTCTGGCTGGTAACTGGTAAAACGCGAAGCCATAGGGGCAAACATGCAATCCGCTATACTGAATTCACCAAACAACCAGTCACCCTTTTGTTGATATTTGTGTCTGAGAGTTTGCCACAGGTTATCGATGCGATTTATTTCTACGGTCATTTCTTCAGTAAAATTTATAGTACGCTGTGCACGACAGTTCATTGGCATGTGTTCGCGAATATGCATAAAGCTGGAATGCATTTCGGCACAGGCTGAGCGACATATGGCACGAGCTGCGATGTTATCAGGATAGCCTCTACCGTTTAAATGTTGTTCGGAAATATATTCACAGATAGCCAGTGAGTCCCACACGGTAATATCACCATCAATCAGCACAGGGACTTTTCCAGCATTGGAATATTTTTGTAGTGTAGTTGCAAATTCAGCAGTGAAAAGTGGGATTCTTATCTCTTCGAATTCGATGCCAAAATGGCTGAGTAATAACCATGGACGAAAAGACCAGGAAGAGTAATTTTTATTGCCGATAATTAGTGCCTGAACGGGAACTCATAACCCGTTGAAAACAGTGTTCCTTAGCTGAA
>CALCSG010000060.1 GCA_937894085.1 uncultured Gammaproteobacteria bacterium
TCGTGGTGAATATCTTTTGACTTTCTTAATTACACTCAGTAGTTACGTTTAGACTAGACAAACAGGTCCTCTAATAAGTCCTACTGTTGCTGAAAATTTGTGTACCCGGCATTTTGGTAATAGCCCTGATCATACATGCCCTGATAAGCATAATACGAGTTAGCGTTATGTAGCTGACTGTTCATTTCAGTATCCGCATTCATTCTGGCACGGGATTTAAATTTCATACTGAATTTAAATTCACCATCTCCTTTCAGGGCTCCTGTTGAACGACCATAACCCCTGTAATTCCCTGTTGCATATTGATCATACTGGTTAATAAATGAAGATCCTGACTGATTGTTTGCAGAAAAATCCTGATGTAATCTATTGTCATCAGGTTGCACAGCGATAACTGGTAAAACTTCCTGGACAGATTGTACAACCGGTTCGATGCCTGTATTCGCATTCACAGCTTCAACCTTAGAATCGTCCATATCTACAGATTGAGCGACAGCATTCTGACTTGTTTTAACGTCTTCTACCATTGTTGCAGAAATGGATTCAGTCAGTTTATTTTGCTGTTGGGAAGTAGACTCAATCAGTTTATTATTTTGCTGCTCGAATGTAGACTCAGTTAACTTGTTTTGTTGCCGGGAAGTAGACTCATTTGCAGCTATACCAGGCGCTACTGTTTTAAAAGCATAAAAATTTGCATAAGCTAGCAAAGCAATAAATATTGCAATTACTGTCAGTAACCCTACTTTAGAAGAGACAGATTGTTTGATATTTTGAGTCATTATAATTAATCGCTTATTAAAAGTCCGGATAGAATATTAGCATTTACTTATATAGTCAATGAAAAAGCCTAACTTACTTCATATTTTATTCACTTTCCTGCTGTTTCATTGCCTGAATGATGCTATGGCAAATCAACCGCTTTTTAAGATTGTTTCACAAAATCTACATCAGTTTTATGATGACAAACGAAATGCAGGAAAAGGAAAAGTTCTTTCTGCAAAAAAATATAACGACCGTATCAACCAGTTGGTTGAAAAAATTTCTTCAGAATTCAATCTGGCTGATGTAATAGCTTTTCAGGAAATTGAAAATATATCAATTTTGCAAAAAGTCAGTGTTCAATTGCAAAAAAAATACAATACCAGTTATCAGTCAATTTTAATTGAAGGCAATGATATTTCAGGCATGGATGTAGGCTACCTGGTCAACACGAATTTTAAAGTTGAGTCTGTTAAGGCACTTTTTAAAAATCATACTTTTAAAAACAGCGGTGAGTCGTTATTTTCACGACCTCCTCTAGCAATTGATGTGTGCCTGACAGAGTGCTTAACCATTGTTAATGTTCATCTCAGGTCTATGAAAGGATTAAAATCAAAGCGTTTACAAAAACGCATTAGTTTAAAACGTCGCTTACAGGCTGAAACCTTAGCTAACTGGATAGATAAATTTCAACGCCAACTACCTGAGAAAAAGTTAATTGTTGTGGGTGACTTTAACGCGTTGTCACCTTCTGATCCATATGTCGATATTATGGGTACAATTATTGGAAAACCCGATCAATCACATCCCAGGTGGAAAAGCTCTGATTTAATTTATACAGATTTAATAAATACATCCTATTTAGTCAGTATTGACAAGCGATACTCTTACCGATACAAAAAAGCAAATCAGTTACTGGATTATTTATTAATCAGTCAAAATCTGCAGCAAAGTATTAAAGCTATTAATTATACTTCTATAGATTATAAATTTTCAGATCATGCAGCAATGAAAGCCACATTTGCAATTCGCTGAAGCAGCTATCTCAAATAAAATGGGGTTGTCTGATATACTCCAGGCTCTGCATTTCAAGCAGGCGACTGATAGTACGAGTAAACTCAAATGTCAGAAATTGATGCTGATATAATTCTTCAACCTCCACATCAGCAGTACAGATTAATTTAATTTTGTGATCATATAGCACATCAATTAACAAAATAAAACGTCGGGCTACGTCAGCAGTTCCTTCGTTCATAGCTTCAATACCTGTAACAATTACCGTGTTAAATAAACTCGCTATTTCAAGATAATCGAATCGACTGCGGTTCGTTTTACATAACTCATAAAAACTAAACCATATAGTATCTTCAGCACAATATTCGAAGTTTATTTTCCGGCCATTAATCAATAAGGAGTCATGCTGTTTGACGGAAACCATATGTGTATAAAGATAATCTTCGATAAATTGAATTGCTTCTTCATCATGTGGAACCTGATACAACTTTGTCTGTTTCAAACCTAACATCCGGTAGTCCTGCCCGCCATCCAGATTAGTGATTTGACAGTTCTTATCCAGTAAATCAATAGCTGGTAAAAAACTCGTACGCTGTAAACCATCTTTATACAATTCTTCTGGAGGTGAATTAGATGTGGTCACTAAAATAACTCCTTCTTCAAATAACGAAGCCAGTATCCTTCCGATCAACATGGCATCACCAATATCAGTCACCACAAACTCGTCAATACAAAGTAAACTGGTATCAATCGCCAGCCGTCTGGCCAGGTCTTTTACCGGGTCTTTACCTTTCTTTGTTTTACTCAACTCATCATGAATCTGTTGCATAAATTGATGAAAATGAAAGCGCTTTTTATTTTTAACAGGCAGCACTTCAAAAAATATATCCATCAAAAAGGTTTTACCACGACCCACACCTCCCCAAAAATACAGGCCTTTTATAGATATTGGTTTAATACGTAATAATTTATTAACAAATCCCTGCCTATTTTGATCATTTTCAACCACTCTGTCATATAACCTGTCCAGTAAATAGATTGAATGTAATTGATCATTATCAGGTAAAAATCCTGATTTTTGCATAAATTCACTATATTTTACGGAAGGCTTCATTTAGATATTGTTTTTAAAGGAGCTTTAGACTCTTATAGGTACAGAAAATCATAACAATTTAAATTGGGGCGAATGTGATGGATAAAATTTTGAAAATCTTAGCAACTGGCTTGATGCGTCTCTAATATTTTTGGGTGCTATGCTAATTATCGGGCTGATTATACTGATCCTACCGGTATTACTACACACAACAAATTGTATATGAGTTTGGTATAATAGCCCATGCATGTGGAGTAAAAGAACCACGCGAACTAAACCGCTCACGTGCCAGGGTTGTAAATGACCCAGGATTAAGTGTTCCTTTATACGAACTACATCCCGATAAAAGAGCTATATCCTCTGTAAATCAATAATTTAGCTGTATAATGTAAGGTTATTTACTATAAATAACGGTTAACAGTATGAGTACTAAGTATATTATTATTTTTAGATATACTTTTTTAATTTGATTAATTAAAATATTTGGGACTGTATTCTCATAAATTAAAATAAGTTAATTGTATTCTGATCAAATGAATACATTTACTCAGACCGGTATTAAACATACTTATATGCCAATCGACAACAGAGTCATGAATCCCGCTATTGCTCAGCAGCTTTTTCGAAAGAGTGAGCAGTTAAAGCGCCAGCGCGCGGGTAAACCAGCAACTCTGGAGTCGTTCCCCCGTGTAATAAAAACTATAACCGGGTTATGGCGATATAGTGAAGGACAAAAATATCTGGAAGAACTTATTCTGGTTGAAGGTGGAAAAAGACGTGAAGGTTTTCCGGTAGAAGCACAGGATGAGCTGATGTTTCTATATCAATTATTGCTGGATCAGCACCGAATTTTAGCCATTAAAGGACAAAAAATAACGGCCAAACGACCACCTGGTACAAAATTCACTATGGGCAAGTTTTAATCACCCCATTTAATTTTCGACAGACAACACGCCTTTAATATCATCTTCGTTTACAGGATAAGTGAGAGCCGCCATAAAATTAAACCGATCGGCTACTCTTTTAAATTGATGGGCCTGATCTTTATCGTAAAAAATTACGACTTTAACCTCATTTTTTTGCGCCAGACTGGCCATCAGGGATTCAACCTGACTGGTTCTATCGCGAAAGTCTGACTGGAAATTAAATTCAGCGACGATAACATTGATTTCGTTCTTTTTGATAAATTTAATCGCTTTTCTCATAGAGTCCAGCATATATACTTCGTAACCTAGAGATTGATACAATCTGCTGAAATCAGGGTAACCACCTAATTCAAGGATGCTGATCAAAACGGGTTTCTTTGAATTATTCGCAGGCATTTAATAGATCCGATTATAAAAGACTTTACACAATTTTCTGCATGTGAAAACTCATTATACCTTATGAAAACTAATTTATAGCCTTCTATGCGCCATCATATTAGAAGATCAAAAAGAAAACTATTTTCTGTGAATGCCTGGAAAATACGCCTGGTATTCTGGCTCGGAGCCTTATTAGTGGGTTGCATTGCCGCCTTATTCGCCATGATGGCCACCACTGCTGACCACAATTTTGCTCAACTGGCGACAAAATATCCCTGGTTACCTTTTATCCTGACACCTGCTGCTCTGATGCTCATAAACTGGCTAACGAGACGTTTTTTCCCCGGTGCCGGTGGTAGCGGTATTCCACAAACTATTGCAGCTCTGGATTTACAGAATAAATCATCTGTGCTTTCTTTTCGGATAGCCGTTGGCAAATTATTATTAACTACCATGGGTCTGTTTAGCGGTGCATCTATTGGACGGGAAGGACCCACCGTGCACATCGGTGCATCCATCATGTATTCACTTCGTCACTTTGCTAATTTCCCTACTTTTTATTATAAGCATGGACTCATAGCAGCCGGTGGTGCCGCCGGTGTCTCAGCAGCTTTTAATACGCCATTAGCGGGAATCGTATTTGCTCTGGAAGAAATCAGCCGTTCTTTTGAGCAACGCACTAATGGCATTATTTTATCAGCCGTTATATTTTCCGGGCTAACCGCAATGGCATTGCTTGGTAACTATAATTATTTTGGTATTAGCACCGCAACTTTTACTTTAGATATAACGCTGGTTGTCAGCATCATTATATGTGGAGTCATTGGCGGGTTACTGGGTGGATTGTTCAGCCAATCTCTGATCACAGGTAATCGATTGATCAAGCCATGGCTGGAAAACTATCCTTTACGAGTCACTTTAATACTCGGCCTGTTGATCGCTTACATTGGACATCTATCAAATCACAGTAGTTTTGGTACCGGCTATGATGCAGCCTATGGAATTATTTCTGAAACAGCTGTTTACGACCCTCTCTTCCCTGTTTATAAATTTTTTGCGACGTTAAGTTCTTATTTTAGCGGTATACCCGGTGGTATATTTGCACCATCTTTAGCGACGGGAGCGGGCATAGGTCTGGATATAGCTCATTTAATTCCACTGGCACCTGTGTCATATATGGTGCTGATCGGTATGGTGGCGTACTTTTCCGGGGTTATTCAGGCTCCTATCACGGCAATGGTCATTGTGCTGGAAATGACCGCTAACCAGAATATGATATTCCCTTTAATGATAACCTCATTTATCGGTTCCGGAGTATCATCACTGGTCTGTCCGAAACCACTCTACCGGGTACTGGCTGAAACGTTCCTTAAAATGGACAAGGAAATTGAGCCTAAAATAAGTGAAAAATAAGGAAGTACTGTAACTTCTCAAAAATTTAACTACTTGCTCTTTATAAATATTTTTTCATCACGAAGTACACGAAGGTAAAGCATTGTTTGCCGATTAATTATTGCCTGAGTTATCCTGTTACCTTTAATCTCACTTGCCTTTCTTCGTGATCTTCGTGCCTTCGTGGTGAATATTTTTTTGACTTTTAAATGATTTAATCGAAAGAGTAGTACAGCAGATTTTCTCTGGACTTATCGACACTTTTGCCCAGACTGATGACACCACTGCCAAATAGAGTCAACTCCTCCTGCCTTAGAAAATAGTTCTGTCCATCCAGAGTTCGTATAAAAGTCCCATTTGTACTCTGATCGGTCAATACAAATTTACCACGCCGAACCGAAATTTTTGCATGAAAACGGGATATAAGATCACCCGATATAATCAATTCGCAACTGTTTCCCCTGCCCAGGTTTATGGTATTGCTATCGAGGTCGAGCTTTGTTGTTTTCGAATGATAAGTCAGAATTAATCCACCATCCTGGTCTGCTTTAAAAGGATTCGTCAAATTACCGGTAGCCATGTTAGTAATTTCTGATTCTTCTTCCCATGCATACATAAACACATCCAGTGACTTTTCTTTTCCTTTCACCTGTATTCGATCATAGCGCCTTGTCCTGCTTATTATTTCACCTGAACTGGTTTGATCAGCAAGTGAACCTGTAAACAGAATTTGCCTTGCTTTGGTCATTGCTACTACTCGAGCGGCTACATTAACGGTATCACCAAAAATATCATTATCCGCGAGAATTACAGGTCCATGATGCAAGCCGATACGAATAGATAAACCGATGGTTTCAGGAGAACGATCATCTTCGATAGTTTCCTGAATAATTTGAGAGGCCATCAAAGATAGATTAGCATCCGTGAAATAAACCAGTATTTCATCGCCAATCGTTTTTACGAGAGTTCCTTTATGTCTCTGACATATGGCTATTAAAGTATTCAGTGCTTTTGATATGCGCTCACGGGCTATGCTATCACCCAGATTTTCATACATTGCGGTACTACCTGCCACATCGGCAAACATAACCACACACTCAATAGACTGCTCTTTCATTCCAACCTGATCCTTCTACTTTTTTTTAATTTATTATCAATTTTAGATGACATTGTTATAGCATCTTATTGAGATTATTAGAAATTTTCCATAATACATATCTCTAACAATAGCTTATAAACGAAAAATTAGTTTGCTTTTATGTATTCAATGGCACGTATTATTCTCGCTAGTGACTTCTCTTTTCCAATCATTTCCACTGTTTGATCTATCGGAGGAGAAAACGATCCACCTGTAACAGCAACTCGCAAGGGTTGCCCTACCTTACCCATATTAACCTGTAATTCTTCGGTAATTGACTGGATAACATTATGTATGCTTTCAGCACTCCATGAATTTAACGCACCAAGCTTATCATGAAGCATCTGCAGGGGCTGCAGGGCGGCTTCCTTAAAAGCCTTTTTAGCCGCTTTCGATTCGTATTCTTCAAACTCCTCAAACACATATAAAATATTTTCAGCTAACTCATTAATCGTTTTAACACGTTCACGATACAGATCGACGATGGACGACAAATCAAGCGTTTGCTCAAATTCGACCCCATTTTTCTGCAATCGTTGTTTCACAAGCTCCACAATCACGTCCAAATTTGTCGATTTCAGATACTGCTGGTTGATCCATGCCAGTTTATCCTGATTAAATGTCGATGCAGCCCGATTAATTCCCTCCAGCGAAAAAAGTTGCTTCATCTCATCACGCGAGAAAATTTCCTGATCACCATTTGACCAGCCCAGACGTACCAGATAATTCAGTAGCGCGTCAGGTAAATAACCATCCTCAAAATATTGCATCACGCTAACAGCACCATGACGTTTGGACAATCTTTTACCATCTTCTCCCAGAATCATTGGCACATGGGCAAACTGCGGGATAGCGGCATCCAGAGCCTTGAAAATATTAATTTGTCTTGGCGTGTTATTAACGTGATCATCACCCCGTACGACATGGGTGATATTCATATCAGAATCATCAACCACGACGGTCAGATTATAGGTAGGAGTTCCATCTGAACGGGCAATAATTAAATCATCCAGTTCACTATTACTGACTGTAATTTCACCTTTCACCAGATCATTGAAAACAACTTCTCCCAGCTGAGGATTGCGGAAACGAACCACCATATTTTGTTCATCGCCCGGCTTTAGACCTTTATCACGACAACAGCCGTCATATCGAGGTTTTTGTTTGTTTGCCATTTGATCATTGCGTAATGACTCCAGCCTTTCTTTTGAACAACTGCAGTAATAAGCCTGGTTATTATCAATTAACTGTTGAATAACCTCGTTATATCGATCAAATCTCTGAGTCTGATAATAAGGGCCTTCATCATAATCCAGATTGAGCCACTCCATCGCCTGCAAAATTGCTTCAACCGATTCATCTGTTGAGCGTTCTCTATCAGTATCCTCTACCCGAAGTATGAACTGCCCGCCAACTTTCTTGCTAAATAACCAGCAAAACAGAGCCGTTCTGGCACCGCCGATGTGTAGATAACCTGTAGGGCTTGGTGCAAAACGCGTTCGAATCATAGTGAGTTCCAGATAATTAAAAAAGCGCGATATTTTAAAAAATATCGCGCCGGTGTAAAAGAAAGAATATTATAAAAAATTAAAACCGTAATTTGTTAATACCGATTTAGAAACAAGTCAGAATCAGTCGTTTAAAGTTACCATCAACTGAGTCCAAGTCCTATTACCAGACCGGTAGCAACACCGATTCCGATAAACATGCCACAGATCATTAACCCCACGGCTATATTGCCTTTGGCCAATTCATCACTAATATTGAAATTAACACTTTTATTAAAACTACTGCAGCCAATTTTCATAAACCAGATAGTAAGAACCCCACCTAATGCGGCATATACAAAATTTAATAGTAAAGGGTCTATCCAATCTAACATGCTTACCTCTTAGTTTTTAGAATTTTTGTTCGATTAACATTGCAGCACCATTGCGCTGTAATTTTAAGTGCTTTAAGAACGACATTCCCAGCAATATAGGAGCCGGACTTTCACCCTTTAATACCACGGCATCCACGTTGCTAACACTGATATCGCCTACTTTAACGTTATCTAACTTAATATGCCACACAGGAACCAGTTCACTGGCAGTTTGCACCACTCCTTTCCTGGCTGACCGATAAGATAATCTCAATTTATCTGCTTCATTACTACTGATGGCAATAAAAGTTGCTCCAGTATCCAGTAAAAACCGGGTCGTCCGTCCATTGATTTTTCCCGCCAACTGGAACATACCGTGCCGGTTCGAATACACGGTTAATTTATTATTATCAGGCTTTTTATAACCCTGTTGAATAGATTGATTTACATTCAGTTTTTTTTCTGTGCCATCTTTAAAACGAATGACCGCGCCTCTTCCATTAGCAGACAGCAAAGTTAATCCCTGTATTTCCTGGCCTTTATTAATGATAATGTTTTTTCCATTCAACTCCAGCATAGCCTTGTTGGAAAACAACGCCACAACCTTTACTGAATCGACTTGAGACAGTACAGGCAAGCTAATCATCAGTAACAGGTAACCAAATATAAAACGTTTCAATAGTTTGACCCGAAATTTACAGGAGTTATTTTTCTTATAGCAGACAAGGTTAGCGTTAAACTCAACTACATCCTTAATAAAAAAATATAATTAAGTGTAAACCAATCAATGCAAAAATGCCGGCCAAAACATCATCTAACATAATTCCCACACCACCTGATACTTTGGCATCTATCCATTTTATCGGCCAGGGCTTCACAATATCAAAAAACCTGAACAATATGAAACCGGCAATAATCCATTTCCAGTCAAGCGGTACTGCAATCATGGTAATAAAATAACCGACAATTTCATCCCATACTATACCGCCATGGTCATGTACTCCTAAAGCTTTAGCGGTTTGCTCACACAGGTAAAACCCCAGAACCAGGCTCAACAGGGTAAGCGCGAGATAATAGCTTAAAGGCAGTGGCTGAATAATCAGATACAGCGGGATAGCGACCAATGTGCCAAAGGTGCCAGGCGCAAATGGCGATAAACCAGATCCAAACCCGAGCGAAAGAAAATGCACAGGATTTTTGAGTAATGCGGGTGGTACTGGCGGTGGAACAGGTTTAGGATGCAAAGTGATCAAACCCCCTGAATTTTGCAAGATCAATAGATTGATTATGATCGTTCATGAAATATCCCTGCTCCACAATTTCTCCAATCACATATAGGTCGAGCTTTGCCTGTTGAGCGGAGTTTAACAGAAAATCAAGATTTTTATCAGCGACCGTAAACAATATCTGGTAATCATCACCACCGGTCAAACAGAGGTCAAACATATTATGCTCATACAGCCCTTCGTAGGCAGGTATTTTTTCTCTGTCAATAACGGCACCGACTGAACTCTGTTTTAAAATATGCCCGAGATCCCCTACCAGACCATCTGAAAGATCTATCGCCGAGCTTGCATATTTTTGTAGCAGATCTATTAAATCGAGACGAGGGCGAGGCCGGTTCAGCGCACTCAGACAATCATGTTGCTGGTTGACCGATAATTTTACTTTTTTCTGCATACTGGCCAATCCTAAAGCAGCAGCACCAAGCCGTCCGCTGACCACAATTTTATCCCCGATATTGGCCCCGGAACGCCTTACAAACCTGTCTGCAGCAACAAAACCACTGGCTTGAATACTAATCGATAAGGGGCCTTTGCAGGTGTCACCTCCTACCAGGGAAATAGCAAATTCATCTGCCGCGCTGAACAGTCCTTTTGAAAAACCATTCAAAAAAACCTCATCCGCTTCTGGCAAGGTTAATGACAGCAGGAAAAATGCCGGTGTAGCCGCCATCGCAGCCAGATCACTGACATTCACTGCCAGGCTTTTATAAGCGATATCAGCGGGATAGCTAACAGCAGGAAAATGCCGGTCGGCAATTAAGGTATCCATGGTAACAACTAACTGCTTACCCTCAGGGATACTTATAACCGCAGCATCATCACCTATACCTAAAACAGTATGCTTACTGTTTCGACATTGAGCCGGGTTAGAAAAATACTTTTCGATAAGTGAAAATTCACCTTGCACCATCAGCTTGTTGTTTTAGAGGAAGTCTCTGCTTGAGTTTCAAGCTGACGTAACTGCTTCGATAACGGGTCAAGAACGCCATTGATAAATTTATGGCTATCATCTGCACCATAGGTTTTAGCCAGTTTAACCGCTTCATTGATTACCACTTTGAATGGAATCTCCAGGTGATACTGAAATTCATAAGTTGCAATCCGCAAAATATTCACTTCGATTGGATCAACATGATCTTCAAACTTGCTCACATAAGGTTTGAACTGTGCGTCAAGTAGAGTGACCTGAGATGGAATTTTATACAGTAGCTCAAGAAAATAGGCTTCATCACCGGATGAGACACCCTGCTCTATCATGTAGTGATCACGTATCCAGTCCAGATCTTCTCCGGATAGTTGCCACTGGTATAATGCCTGTAATGCCTTATCTCTGGCATGCTTTCGCTTTTTAATCGCTTGAGCATGCTTGATATCATCTGGCGAATTTTTTCTGCCCATTATCTACTTATTGCCCAATCTTTCGTAAAAGGCTAATCATTTCCATGGCTGTCATAGCAGCTTCTGCACCCTTGTTTCCTGCCTTGGTACCAGCTCTTTCAATTGCCTGTTCTATGGTATCAGTAGTCAATACTCCATTAATAACCGGAATCGAATATTTGAGAGCCAAAGAAGATAATGCCTTGGCATTTTCACCGGCAACAAAATCGAAATGAGGGGTTGAACCGCGAATAACAGCACCCAGACCGATAATGGCATCAAATTGACCTTTTTCAGCATATAGCTGCATGACCAGCGGCATTTCAAAAGCACCGGGAACATGACTGACTGTGATATCTTCTGATTGAATACCGGAACGAAGCAATGTATCAACAGCACCTGACAGTAGACTATCGACTATAAAACCATTGAAGCGACCGACTACTATGGCAATTTTACCTTCAGATACCGAGATATCACCGTTAATATGTTGTATTTCACTCATCTTTAAATCTCTATAAATTTTTAATTTGTTTACTTAAATCACGTATTTATTTTGCAACTAATCCGAAATGTACTCGACAACTTCAAGGCCGAACCCGGCAAGCGCATGGAATTTTTTCGGTGCGCTGAGTAGTTTCATTTTATGTATGCCCAGATCCACCAGAATTTGCGCACCTATTCCATAAGTTCTTAAATCGTCAGCATGAGTATCACGCTGCTTATCCTGATCCTCTCCCCTCATAATAGCTTCTATATTCTGCACCATAGATCTGGGTGTTTCGGATTGCCGCAGAAAAACAATGACGCCATTACCCATATCATCGATTTTTTTCATCACATCCTGTAGTGGCCAGCCTCTTCCGGTGGTGCCACATAAGGAGTCATGTAAAGTATTCTGCACATGCACCCGCACCGGTACGGGTTCATCTGTATTTATCTCACCCTTGACAATTGCCAGGTGAAGCTCCTGATCGATAGCATCTTCATAAGCCAGCAATTTAAAATCCCCATAATCGGTCGGAAAGTTAGTTTCTACAATACGCTCCAGTGTTTTTTCATTTTCTATACGGTAGCGGATTAAATCTTCTATCGTGCCCATTTTAAGCTGATGCTTTTTAGCGAAAACCTCCAGATCTTTACGCCTGGCCATGCTGCCATCTTCATTCAAAATTTCAACGATAACCGCAGCCGGTTCAAACCCTGCTAATCGCGCCAGGTCACAACCCGCTTCAGTATGACCGGCACGCGTTAATACACCACCCGGTTTAGCCATTAATGGAAATACATGTCCCGGCTGTACCAGATCCTGTGGCTGAGCATCTGCTTTTACGGCAGCCTGCACGGTGACAGCTCGATCTGCTGCAGAGATTCCGGTGGTTACACCTTCGGCAGCTTCAATAGACACCGTGAAATTGGTTTCCAGCGCCGCCGTATTGTCTCCCACCATTAACGGCAGACGTAATTGCTGACAGCGTTTCTGGGATAGAGTCAAACAGATTAATCCTCGACCATAACGAGCCATGAAGTTGACATCATCGGGTTTTACGGCTTCAGCAGCCATCAACAGATCACCTTCATTTTCACGATCTTCATCATCCATGATCACAACCATTTTACCGGCTTTAAGATCTTCAATTATTTCTTCAGTGGTATTTAATGCCATACTTCAAATTACTCTTTAAATTACTTAATAAACTTACTTAATAAACCCGGATTCGGATAAAGTTTTTAACAATTGATTATCGCCGTTGACTGAAGATTGACCGGTTAACAGACGTTCGAGATAACGCGCTATTATATCAACTTCTATGTTGACCTGCGTATTGATTTCATAATTTTGAAAAATTGTGTTGCCCCGGGTATGCGGCACGATATTGACACCAAATTGATTACCCTCGACATGATTCACAGTAAGGCTGGTACCATCAATAGTCACTGAACCTTTTTCTGCAATATAATGTGCCAACCCCACGGGTACTGAAAACACATAACGAATAGATCGCCCATCATTAGACAGACTAATCAGCTTGCCCAAACCATCCACATGACCACTGACGAGATGGCCTCCCAGGGCAGTATTCAAGGTTAATGCCTTTTCCAGGTTCACCGGGCTGCCCTGCTTGAGGAAACCCAAACTGGTTTTTTCCAGTGTTTCTGCAGAAACATCAGCTACGAATCCATTGTCGGTATATTCCACTGCCGTCAGACAAACACCGTTAACGGCAATACTATCGCCTAGATCCGAATTCTCTAACTGTAGACCTGCAGTATCCAGCGTGAGCCTGACGTCACCACCTTTTTGCTCTATATTCTGTATCCGGCCAATGGCCTGTATAATTCCGGTAAACATGATTATCTTATGTGAATAGTGAGTAGATTAGTTGGTTAACTGTATACTGAATGCCGTCATCGGCAAATCCGATGCATTGTCAAATTTTGCACCTGCTTTTACCCCTGTCCTGGCAATCTGTTCTGCTGAATCCAGCTGGTCATAAACCGAGAACATGGCCCCTAAAGCATATTCTGCTCCTGAACCTACTGCCCAGAATTGAGTGTATTCATCAACTTCTCGTAGCGAATATAAACCATAGATTCCTTTTTTAGTCATCAGTAAAGAATCAACCCGGGATGATTCGTAAGGATCTTCATCCTCTTCTTTACTGTTCAGGAAGTACTCTTCCTTAAGTATCGGATGGATCTGTTTTAAACTGTTAAAAATAGCAAGTTGATCGGTAAAATCAATTTTATCGGCATGATTCTTAAACAATGATTTAAGTACCAGATTATGAGCAGCACTACCCACTATGCCCATATAAAAATCATTAAACTGGATAATTTTATCTGAATTAACCACAAACTCGGCGGCTTGCTTGGTATCACCAAAACTGGTTAAACTATCTGCCGCAATGCAGGCAGTATTATTTTTTCTTACGATGACGACTGTTGACATTTTTATTGAGGTTTCGCTGTTAATTTGATATCGCGTCCAATCATACGCACATCGATGATTGAAAGCTGAAATTTATCCGACATGATGCTGATTTCACCCAGGTCAAACAATCCCTGAGCCTGATCACCCAGCAGATCGGGTGCCATATACAACACTAACTCATCCACCAGGTTTTGTTGAATTAAAGCTCCTGCCAGGGTTGAGCCACATTCAGTATGCACTTCATTAATCTCCAGTTCGGCCAGATTATGCATCAACTGTTTAAGATCGATCCGCTGATCTGTAGAGGACTTAAAAATGAACACATTTTCACGCCCCTGTTTGATCGCAGCAATGACTTCTTTATCCTGTTGAGTGGTAAAAATCCAGATCTCACCTTCCAGACCAAATATTTGTTCCCTGCCTGTCAACCTTAAACTATTATCGATAATCACTCTGACCGGTTGTCGAACTGCTATTTTTTGCTTTAACTGGTCGGCATGCAACCTGACATTAAGAGACGCATCATCATTGATAACGGTTGCGGCCGTGCTTAATATAGCTGAACTTCCTGCTCTTAAAAATTGAACATCCTGACGCGATTCAGGGCTGGTAATCCACTGACTGAGCCCATTCGATAGAGCAGTTCTGCCATCCAGAGACATACCCATTTTTAGCCTGACAAAGGGCAGTTGCTGCGTCATACGTTTGATGAAACCAGCATTCAACAACATGGCCTGTTGTTTCAACACGTCTGTTACGACCTTAATTCCATGCTGCCTGAGCTTATTTATGCCCTGACCGGATACCAGTGGATTAGGATCTAACATGGCGATCACCACAGTATCCGGTTTTGCCTTAATGAGCGCGTCAGCACAGGGAGGTGTTTTACCCGTGTGGGAACAGGGTTCCAGCGTGACATAAACAGTTGCGCCTGCAGCATTTCCAGCAAGATTGTTTAAAGCGTTGATTTCAGCGTGTGGCCCACCTGGAAATTCATGAAACCCTTCAGATAACAATTTCCCATCCTGCACAATTACACAACCTACCCGTGGATTGGGATGAGTCGAGTAATAACCTTTTCGAGCTTGCTGCAATGCTTTCGACATCCAGAATTCGTGAGTGACAGGATGACTCATCAATTAGTCATCCTTTTCAGCAATCAACGGAACCTGTCGTCTTTGCATTTCAGGGGTAGGTTCTGATTCCAGACGTTTTATCAATTCTTCAAATGAGGCGATATCTTCAAAACTCAGGTAGACAGAGGCAAAACGTATATAAGCCACATGATCCAGAGTTTGTAATTCACGCATAACCAGTTCTCCGATCTGTCGAGACGGCACTTCGCGAGAGTCCTGGGCAACCAGTTGTTTTTTGATGTGACTCATGGCATTTTCAATTTGCTCAATGGATACAGGCCTTTTTTCAAGAGCTCGCATCATTCCGCTGCGCACCCTTTGCTCATCAAACGTATCTCTACTGCCATCATTTTTGATGACCATTGGCATGTTTAATAAAGGCGCTTCATAGGTCGTAAAACGGGTTTCACAGGCCATGCATTCCCGACGACGACGAACCTGATTGGACTCATTAGACAGACGAGAGTCAACAACACGTGTATCAGGTGCTCCGCAAAATGGACATTTCATAACTATTTCGGATAAGGTGGATTAATCAGGTCGGTAAAATACAGAATATCCAGCACATCAATTCTGTAGTGGATATTTCGCCTGTTGAAATGTGAGGGATTGTACAAAACATACAGACATTGTGCATCAACACTTTATAACTCCCGGGTCCCAATACAGTTAAGTTAAGGTTTTTTCTCGTCATGCCCGCGTAGGCGGGTATCCATTTTAAAGGCCTGCAGGCTCGTTGTGATGGATTCTGGCCTTCGCCAGAATGACGCGAGTCGCTTAACTTAACGGCATTGTCCCGGGCCCCTTTTCATGACATACATAATCACCTCTTTATTCAAAAGAGTAAATTGTAAGCGCTAAATGGAACTTTGTGTCCGCAAACAGTACAAAGTTAAAGGAATTTATTGCTAATAGATAGGCTACACTAAAGGTCTGGAATCGTTTATGCTTTGTTTCAGACAGGCATATGTTAGAATAACCAACATCAATATTAACGAAGGTATTTACTATGGAAAATGTAGGCGTTTACACCCCCCCAGCACAAAACCCCATTAATATGGACGATATTTCAGATACTTACAGTGCTGAACTCTCGCAAACTGATCTGGAAGTTACTGAATCTGCGCAACAGAAACTGGCGGAAATCGTCGGTCAAAGTGAAGATGATATCGAAGGTATTCGAATTTACGTTGGCGGAGGCGGTTGTGGCGGCATGACTTATGGCATGACGTTTACTGATGAAAAATCTGATTTTGATACAGTCCTTCCTTTCGATGACTTCAAAGTATTAGTTGATGTTGTTGCACTGAATTACCTGCGCGGCGCTCAAATTGACTATATTCAGGAAGTAGGACGCGAGCGTTTTGTTTTTAACAATGTATTTGCTGAAACAGGTGGTTCAGGAACCTGTGGTGCTTGCGGTTCTTCTGGCGGCGGCTGCTCTTAAACATTAAGCACAATAGTCAATAAACCTCCAATCAAGGTAAACCCTGAAGTCGCATCCGGCTCAGGGTTTATCTTAATCATAGCACCAGCACGAAGCTATCGGGTTGCCAGCTATATCCAGGCTTCTCAACAGCTTGGTCACAAATTACTGATCATTTCTGATAGTAAACACTCTCTCGTATCGTCAATTGCCAGTGGCATCACTGTCGACTTTAAACAGCAGGATAATGCCCTGGACATCATTCTGACAGCTATCCAGGATAAACAGATAATAGCCGTTATTGCAACCGATGATCTGGTCGTCACATTAGCCAGTCGCATTGCCAAAAGCCTCGGCCTGCCCCATAACGAACCAGAATCTACTCAATTAACCTATCGTAAAGACCTTGCCCGGATTCGACTCCAACAACATAAATGCAATGTCCCGGAATTTAGCGTCTGTCATTTCGACAACACACAAGAAAAGTCGAATAACACAGCTTATCCGGTAGTATTAAAACCATTAATGTTATCCGGCAGCAGAGGTGTTATCAGGGTAGACAATGCTGAACAATTTATAACTGCAGCAGAAAAAATAAAACATATCCTGAGCAAAGAACCTTGCAATCAATATGAAGGCCGGCACTTTCTGGTGGAACAGTTTATGCCTGGTGAAGAAATTGCCATCGACGGGTTCATGCAAAATGGAAGTTTTATAACGCTATCTCTGTTTGATAAACCCGAACCATTAAATGGACCCTACTTTGAAGAAAGCTACTATATAACTCCTAGCCGACATGCTGAACAGGTACAGCAGGCCATCATACTGGAGGTCGAAAAATGCTGTAATGCCTACGGTTTAACCCATGGACCTATCCATGCAGAAGCCCGGATTACCGATAAAGGAATTTTTCTAATAGAAATGGCCTCCAGAACGATTGGTGGCCAGTGCGCTCAACTTATTGAATATGTACTCGGAAAAAAACTGGAAGAGGTTATCATTCGTTTAATGTGTTTTGAGCATCTAGAGCTTGATTTTAAACAACAACATGCTGGTGTGCTGATGATCCCCATCGCTAAACGGGGAATGTTAAAACGCGTAGAAGGTTTATTAAAGGCCCGCCAGGTTGAGCATATCAGCAATATAGAAATACACATCCAGCCCGGTTATGAGCTAATCCCTTTACCCGAAGGTGCCAGTTATCTCGGGTTTATTTTCGCTACCGCTGATTCCTTTGAGGATACCTGGAAAGCCCTGAGACTCTCCCATCAACACTTGAAATTTATAACCAGCGAGAGCTGGTCTTTGGAGCCTGTTTGACAGGCTCACATTTTTAGACTTTTATTTTTTAGCTGGGGGTGGTGCAAAAGGCTGATCAGCAAGATCACCTTCTTTAAACAAAAAACCCAGCATGTGTTTTTCCAGTAACTGCAAACTGGTTGGGTCCATAGTAGATAATCCATTTTCGTTAATAATCATCGTTTGATGTTCAATCCATTTTTTCCAGCCTTCTTCAGAAACTGAATTAAAAATTCGTTGCCCAAGCTCACCAGGGTAAGGCACCCTGCTCAAACCAGGGGCTTCACGCTTTAATACTACACAAGAAACCAATCTAGACATATAAAATCACCGTATAACAAAAGTATATTAACAATAACTGTTATGCTAACATTTATTGTTAAAAATCAGAACGCATTATTATCACTAACTCTAAATAATAAAAGTAGTTTATATTGGAGACTTCAATTTAATACCAATTTTTTTATACGTTTAATTTTATACATGTTAAAATTAACACAGGATGTAAAAATTAAAGGTTTAGCTTGTCAGCTCATAACAACAATAAAACTGCCCCACCCTCTTTCAAGTTTTCATTTTCCGGCCAGACTGAAACTGGCCATGTACGTTCGCGTAATGAAGACAGCTACGCCTGTGTACCCGAACAAAATTTATGGGTAGTGGCTGATGGTATGGGAGGCCATGACTCCGGTGATTTCGCAAGCCATACGATTACTGAACAGGCTCAAAAATTTATACAACAGCAGACTCTCGACTCTTCTCTACTGATACTGGAAGAAAACTTATTGCACAGTAATGAAATTATCAGGTTAAAGGCCGATAAACTCGGCAAAAATATTACTATCGGCAGTACGGTAGCCTGCCTTTATATGTGGAGAAATCTGGCATTTATATTATGGGCAGGTGATAGTAGAATTTATCGCTACAGGGATCACACGTTACAACGGCTTTCAGAAGATCATAGTTATGTAGAAGAACTCGTTAAAATGGGAAAAATTCAACCCTCTGAAGCAGATTCACATCCAGCGGCTAATGTTGTGTTAAATGCTATAGGTATAGATTCAGGTGTTGTAATAGATATAGAATACTTTGAGATTAAAAATAATGACCTCTTCATACTTTGCTCGGACGGTTTATATAAAGATTTATCTGAACAAACAATAACAACTATACTGCAAAACAATGAATCACCTATTGATGAACTTAATCATGAATTGATAAAAGCCGCGCTTGATGTTGCCGGTAGCGATAACTGTACTGTTGTACTGGTGAAAGCATGCCTAGAGAATGAAGATGACTGAAATCTGTGAATCACTCATAAATGACTACCTGTCTGGATCCCTCAGTCAATCTGATATGGAAGAAGGACTGTTTTCCATATTTCAACTATCCAGTAGCACTGGCACTCAGGCACAATACCATCTTCATCAGCTTTATAAAGATAATAAAGTCAATGACGAACAGTTCAAGTTACTTTCAGAAATAGTATCAAAAATTAGCATAGATACCACTTTAAACGGTAACAAAGTAACCACTGATATATCTTATTTCAACGAAGATAAAACACTGCAGTTTACAGATATATCTGACCCCGATAAGGACTCAACGGGTCCATCTGATCAAACCGTTATTATAAGAACAGATACTGCCATGCCAGTCACTGATTATAATATTGAAAAATCAATTGAAATCAGTGCAGATGATAATCAAAAAGCTAACCAACCGGATTCAGAGAAAAATAAACAGCTTAACTCGACCACGAGAAGCAAGGTAAAACATGAAAACCTGGGGCCCGGGGTCACATTAAAAAACAGGTTTGTTTTATTAGAAAGACTGGGTCAGGGAGGAATGGGTGTTGTATTTAAAGCTAAAGATTTACTAAAAGTTGAGGCAAGGGATAAAGACCCCTATGTAGCAATAAAAGTACTCACCGAAGCCTTTAAAAAATATTCTGGTTCTTTCATAGCTTTACAAAGAGAAGCCAGTAAGGCACAACGCCTGGCACACCCCAATATAGCAACTGTGTATGATTTTGATCGTGATGGCGATACCGTATTCATGACAATGGAATACCTCCAGGGGAAACCACTCAATAGACTCATCAAAGAGTTACCTCAAAAACCATTAAAAATGGAGCAGTCATTATTTATCATTGAACAACTTTGTCATGGTCTCGCCTATGCTCATGAAAAGAAGTTGATTCATTCTGATTTCAAACCGGGAAACTGTTTCATGCTTAATGATGGCGCCGTCAAATTATTAGATTTTGGCATCGCCCGGGCCAGTACGGTTGCCGGTGAAGAAAAAGAACAAACCATGTTTGATCCCGCTAAATTAAGTGCGGTAACACCTGCTTATGCAACACCTGAAATGTTTGCAGGAATGAGCCCCGATCCTCGTGACGATATTTACGGGCTGGCTTGCGTTGCCTACCAACTACTGGCAGAAGGCAAACATCCCTATAATAAAGTCGCCGCACCTAAAATAAAAGAATTAGGCATAAAACCAAAACCCATTAAAGGACTAGACCGACGTCAGCAAAAGACCCTGCTTAAAGCACTCACCGTAAACAGGGAAGAAAGAATTCCGACTGTCGAAAAGTTTCTAGAAGGCATTCAATCAAGAAAATCCTATAGCAAACAGTTATTACTGGGAGCTTTATTTCTTTTCGTCATAGCTATGGGGGCGGGCTACCAACCACTAATGCAATTTCAGGAAGAACAGGCCCTTTATGATAAAATTGATAAAATCAAATCAGGCGACAAAGCTTTAATGATTGAGACGATATGGAGTCTTGACAAACTCACTCCAGAGCATCAACAGATCCTTTCCGTCGGCTTAAGAAGAGAAATCATCACATTTTATCAGGATAGAATAAAATCTGTATTCCGCCCAAGAGATGGATTATATGATTATCCTCAGGCTATTAACCTGCTAAGGCAGGCTAAACAGCATTATCCTGACTCGGTTGCGC
>CALCSG010000061.1 GCA_937894085.1 uncultured Gammaproteobacteria bacterium
AGCCTGGCAAGACAGGCAGAAAAGACGCTTATTTTGATGTCCCGGGCGCACGCCTGGTACACAAGGTTCGAACTGGTATGTTGTTTCTGCAGAGCTCCACAACACGTATTGCCGCGGGTCCATGCCTGCAAAATGATAACCAGCTTATTAACTTTATCAATTCTCAATACATGGACTGGTTACAGCATAATGGCTGGCTGATATGCCATGCTTCAGGTATGGAAGTTAACGGGCATGCGGTCGGAATGGCAGGGTTATCTGGTGGCGGAAAATCTACTCTGATGCTTAACCTGATGGAAGATGATTCGGTGAATTATATTACCAACGACAGGCTTTTTATCCGCGCAAACGATAATGCTGTTATTGCTCGAGGGATTCCTAAACTTCCGCGTATAAATCCAGGCACTATCGTGCATAATAAAAGGTTGCATAGTTTAATTTCGCAACAACGTCGTGACGAGTTATTACAATTGCCAAAACAGGAACTGTGGCACCTTGAGGAAAAGTATGATGTACATATAGAGCAGGTTTACGGAGCAAACAGGGTAACAACGGAGGCAGCACTGGATGCCTTTGTTATTCTTAACTGGCAACACAATACTGCCGGGAAAACTGCCGTAACGGCAGTCGATATTAATCAGCGTCGTGAATTACTGGCTGCCGTAATGAAATCACCCGGACCATTTTATCAGCATACTGATGGAAATTTTCACAGTGATGCAGCAGAGTTCGATGAACAGTCCTATCTTGATGCGCTGCGCGGCGTAACCATCTATGAAGTAACAGGTAAGGTCGATTTTGATATAGCTGGTCAGCGCCTTGCAGAGATACTTGAACTGAAATAACCGGTAAACAGACAGGATACTTAATTATGGTTCGTCAATTATTACTGCTTCGCCATGGAAAATCAGACTGGGAAAGCGATGTAGGTGATTTTAACAGGCCGCTGAGAGACCGCGGGAAAAGAGCTGCGCAGCGTATGGGGGTATGGCTAGCAACACATAATATGATACCCGATACCATTATTAGTTCGCCAGCTGAACGGGCAATGACAACCGCTGAAAAATGCTGTAAGGCTATGGGGCAGGGTACGGATAAGATTGTGCATCAGCAGGAAATTTATCTTGCTCACACAGATGATCTGTTTGGGGTTTTGCGTGAGCTACCAGCTTCGGCAAAAAGGGTCATGCTGGTTGGCCATAATCCGGGACTGGAAGATTTTCTGCTTGAACTTACCGATGGTGCTGCTGAGCCTGAAGACGATGGAAAACTACTCCCTACAGCAACTTTAGCGCTGCTTGAAATTGATGTGAACTGGTCAGCTATAAAACGCGGTAGTGCCACACTAATACAGATAATTCGTCCACGAGCATTACCCAAAAAATTTCCATGGCCACTGCATGACGCTAAGGAAAGTCGGGATCGACCTGCTTACTATTATAATCAGTCATCAGTTATTCCTTACCGTTCACGTGATGGTAAATGTGAAATTCTTATTGTTCGATCCAGTAAGAAAAAACACTGGGTAGTTCCAAAAGGTATCCATGAGCCCGGCATGACATCACAGCAATCTGCAGCCCAGGAAGCCTTCGAAGAAGGTGGTGTTGAAGGAACCGTAGAGGAAAAAGTTCTGGGAAGTTATATTTATCAGAAATGGGGTGCTAACTGTATAGTTGATGTTTATGCGATGGAAGTCAGTCATGTTCTTGAGGAAAGCGAATGGGAAGAAAAACATAGGACGCGGCAATGGGTTTCCCCGAAACAGGCGGCAAGTCTGGTCAGGCAGGCTGAACTTGCCCCGATGATCATGGCACTTGATATTTAATACCTGAATCCGTACTTCAGGTATTAATTAAACAACCCCTGTAAATTTTAAAACACTGAAAAATCAGGAAAAGACATGAGACGAGACAAAAATACTTTCAGACACGATTCACTGCAGGATACAAAATCAATTAGCAAGTTATTGAATTCAATTACTGAAGGGCTGGCAAATGGCAAGCTTGTGTTTAGCGATGAAGACGACAAGATAGTACTAAGCCCTGATGGCCTGCTGGAACTTAAGGTCACTGCTAGCCAGGA
>CALCSG010000062.1 GCA_937894085.1 uncultured Gammaproteobacteria bacterium
TGATAACCTCAAGCGGGGAGTAATTTTTTACGGTTTTTCCGGTACCGGCTCCAGGAGTCGGTAGTGGAAAAACCCCTCAAATACTCAGAGGGGAAAGGGGTTAAAAAAACATTTAAACGGCCAATTGCTTGGCTAATGCGACTTCAATGGAATCGCCACCCTGGTTTAAAACGTCTAAACCAGTGTCCGGCATATCGCCAGAAGTTGATTGTGAAACGGCTATTTTCTTTGCCATTAATTCGAGGCAGGAAACCTGGGCAGAGTCATGATAACCAAGGAAGTATACAACCACGTCATCCTTCTGACCTATCCGCCAGGATCGTCTGGAAGCCTGTTGGACCGTGTACACGTTATAGCCCGATTGCATAAAAAGGATGGTTGGAAAATCTAGCAAATCCAATCCGGTTTTAACCAGTTCAGGGTTGCAGATCATCACATCGATACCGCGATCCACCTTATCCATGATCCAGTCTTCACGTTTATCCGTGCCGACCGAGGATCGTAGAACATCCGCTTTCAGGCCTTCCCTGGTTAACAATCGTTTATACCGACTGGCAACATCCTGCTTACCGGTATAAATGGTGTAAACCAGACTACGACGACCTTTAGCTTTCTCCGCTTTACATAAACGAATCATTTCAGCTTCCTTCGGCGATATGTCATCATCATCAAAAATCGACCCGTTAAAATGCAACAGTTGTCGAGTCCGAGGATGAGTCACACTTTCAGGACGAAAACAGGTATCAGGCCAACGTAACAGCACGTTGATCACCACGCCGAGTAACGTTGTGTCACCATGAACCAATGCCTGTTTAAGCTCATTGGTTAAGGTCTGAGACATCGTCTGGTAATCCGCTAACTGATCAGTCGTCATCGGCACCTGAATCAACTCTTCATGATAGTCCGGCAGAACCCCTTCACCAATATCTTTTAATTTCAAAAATACGGTGTAAGGCAACACGTAACGGGCTATCCCTTTAGGACCAAAACCGGGTGCTTTCGATGTGCGAACCGTCATCTTTTTGCCTCGCGCGGTGCGATGCGAACTAGACTCTGACTCCTTATACACATCTTTCAAGACACCATGATCCCGCATAAACGACATTTCAGCAGACCCTAAAGTCCCACGTTCATTATATAGATAGTTGTCTTCACGCATTCTTTTGCCTAAAATACGCCAAAGCAAATGAAAGAGATCAGAAGCATATCCTCCCATTAATGTGCCGGTCAAAATAACGGCCTTCTTACACTTGTTAGAAAGAACACCCATGGCTTGGCCTTGGGCTGTGGCCCCATTTTTATACTCGTGAGCTTCATCAATTATAAGCAAGTCAAAATATTGATTGGGTAAATAGCGTTTTATAAACTCAGTGGGTTGATATCCACCTTGCCCAAATCCAAATTCCAGATTAGCCATTGATCGTTCCATGCGGTTAGCACGACGGTCATTGAATATCAAATCGCCATTTTCATCCATCAAGTTTATAAAGTCATACACGTTATCAGCCAACATTTGTTCCATCATATCTGGGCCGAAGTTTTGAACCAATGATTTAGCGGTTTTCTCGCCTATCGTTGGTATCTGACACATCGCTTCGATGACCAGGTCTTTACGAGACTTAATTTTTTGCGAAGGTCGATGCAATGACCATAATGGACTTCCACATTGCTGACAGTCTAAACGTTTTTCGCGATTGAAAGCGACATGCAAAATAGCATTCCCTTCCTCATCTCGTTGAATTTCACCACATTGAGTACAGGCTGCATACTCATTACTCATGACGAAACTCTTAGAGTTGATATCGTTATCATTCACTTTTTTGCGTAAATGAATCTTGCGCTTTTGAACGACTGTAGACCAGTTAAAACCAAGGCGCATACGAACCCGTCCTAGAATGAAATACTCGGGACCGTTATGCTCCTGTAGTCCATAGGACTCTCGCATTTTAATCAATTTAGCCAATGTATCCGGACCATTCAATATCCATACTTTGGCATCATTAACGGACTCTAATATTTCGCGTCTCCATTTGTAAACGAGGTGAGGCGGGGATAACACTATTACACGTTTATAATCCTCGTGAAACATGACCTCTGAAACCGCGATTGCCATCATGGTTTTGCCGGTTCCCATTTCGGCATTAATAATGGCGGCTTTTTCATCTTCATTGATTAAGAGCTTAGTTACAGCCTGAACAACACGTTGTTGTGTTACAAATGGTTTACGCAACATGTTATTCATTATCGATGCTCTATGACTACAGGGCGCTTCATCATAAACCGGTGGGTTTTGACGTTTCACTGCATTAAGCAGATCGTCGCCAAAATCATCGATAAAGGTGTTTAGCGCGATGATGCTCTGGTCTTCAGCTTCTTCCTTTAACAAATCAACGGAGTCATCCAGTTCATCATCCGATAGTTCAGTATTAATGGCTAAATTATTCATTAAAAATTCTCCTTCTTTAGTAAAAAAAAGAGAAAACAGTCTCCATCGGGAGATTGCTTTCCCAATGGGTAAAATAATAAAAGTACTACAGTAAATTATTAACAGTCATGTAATGCTCATACTCTAAAATAGCGTCAACAGTTACAATAACTAACTCTTCAATGGTTAAAATAGGAACACCGTTATCGAGGCTATCTGCATCAGTATAAATACCTAATGGATCTACTCTTACGATATAACGAATCAACTCCTGTCTTATTTTCTCAACACCAATCAATTGCTGTCTGATTTGTGTGACTTCATCAACATTAACACTCAAGGTCGATGAATCATTCAGCGTATAGTGATCTTTCGATAGAGAAGACAGTTGTTGAATAACATCCTGCATTTCATAGATATCCATAAAAACTCCAAAGATTAAATCGACGGAGAAGCCCCAACGGGATTCATGTCCGTCCGGGTTAAATGATATGTCCAGGGATGGACAGTATTAGAGCAACGCAGGAGCAGTTGCCGGAAAGAACAAAACCAGTGACCTGGTTTGCAACTCTACCTTGTTCAAAGCTGCTAGGGACCTGTCAAAAAGATCAGGTAAGGGTGCTTGATAACCTCAAGCGGGGAGTAATTTCTCACGGTTTTTCCGGTACCGGCTCCAGGAGTCGGTAGTGGAAAAACCCCTCTAACAATAAGAGGGGAAAGGGTTAATTATATAGTTATGTTTCTAGCATTTCCGCTTTAGTTACATAGACTGTCTGTTGTGTGTTTTTCACCATGATTGATAACTGCCCTTTATTGGGGCCGCTTTTTGCTGCCCTAAATTCAGCGCCAGTAACTTTCATAGCTTTACTTTTTGATGGGTTGTCACCGACCCATGAAGCGCTGAAAAGACGAAAGTTTTTAGTCGCCCCTTTAATTTCTTTCATAGCAGCTTTACCAAACGGCTGATCTTCAAAAACTTTTTCATTCATATCATTCATATTTCACCATTCATATATAAAAAACATAACAAGTCACCCAATAGTCGATTTGCTTACTCATCTTTGATGACCTCACAATCGACTAAAACGCGCTCTGCAAAAACCATCAGCCTATCTCTAAAGTCTTCAAGCAGATCCTGCATATCACCCAATCGATAGTTCTCAAAGGGTTGCCACGCTAAAAAACCTTCAGGCCAGTCATCGTCGGGATTTGCATCCATGAATTCTTCGTAAGCAGAATCATAGATTTCAAAAGGACTGAGTAAAGGGTGTTGAGACATAACTAGACTTAACGCCATATTCGAAGCGGTGGCCTCCAGGGTTGCCAATTTATTTGCATCAAGATGCTGGTCAAGGTTACTCATCGCTGTTCCTCCGTACCACCACAGGCGGATTGATAGCGAATCGTGGGCAGAATGAATCGTTTAACTTTTTAGACTCACGATCAAAGTGATTGTGTATGCCAATAATGTCATGACCAAAATCCAGATTAAACGCGTGTAATAACCCCTCCAAATTAAGTGGTAACATACTGTGAACAGCTCCAATATCCATGAGCAAACCACCACTTTCGATGGTCGGAAAAAGTGTTTTAGCGCGAACAACACATTGATCCAAAAGACTCATGTCCGAATCAGAGATTTTCTCCCAATTAACAGATTGCATAGTAAATTTCTCCTTTATAAAAGGGAGAAGCACCCCAGGGGATGAATCTCCCCATGGGATTTAAAATAATTAAAGTGAAGGCTTACTTGATCGTAAAAACGTCACCAAAAGTGTTACTACCAGGGGTCATATCCAGACCTCTGATTGCGGGTACGAATATATCGGTATGCGTCCGGACCGATTTTAACTGTCCTTTGGCACCGGTTTCTTCCGTCGTGGAGACCTGTTTATCTTTATAGGTATCACCACGAACGACAAAGGTACGACCATCCCGACTATTCACCACACCAGAAACCTGACCAGCTGCAAGCATGAGAGCCAGATGCCAGTTTGATACATCACAAAGCGGTCGCTTATGTTCCATCGTACGATTTTTACCAAACATCTGGCCGTACTGTTTCCACAGACCTGCATGAGAACCCAACGTGGCTGATAATTGCTTACCATCCAGACTGACTAGCTCAAATTTACCCAGCGCGTCTGCATTGGGTATGTGATAAAAACCGTCACCGTCTCCACTAAAGGTGTGCTCATTCCAAATTTCAGGAAGTTCTTCAGCTTGAATATCGCCAGCACCCACTGATATCAACCGTAAACGGGTTTCTTGATATTCATCAGTGGCAGACCATTGGTCGCTGACTTTATGACGAACTCCAAAGATGACACATTGCTGGAATCGCTTTTCTGGTGACATAAATACCTTCACATCATGAAAATGTCGGGAGATCCAGGTACTAAACTCTTTATCCAGGGTGTAATACGGAATAATCAGGACCATCACGCCACCAAACTGTAAAAGACCATTGGTACGGCGATAAAACTCTTTCTCAAGCCTGAGCTTTCCAGCTTTAGGATCGGACAGTTGCGCTTTATCACTGACAGCATCCCCATAGGGCGGGTTTAAAAACAGCAGGCCAAATTGACGGGCACCGATCATACAGTCGCGTAAATCGCCGTGAATACAATGATCCAGTATCTGCTTGGAATGCCATGCGCGTTCTTCGTGATATTCCACGCCATAAGCAGTCACCCTGGATTTTACATTCCAGTCCGGTGTATTTGCTTCATTAAGATGATGCTTCACTTCAGCGAGTGCCGTGCCTTCACCACAACAGGGGTCAAGAATACGGCATTGCCGACCGCTAAAATGAAGTGCCTGAACCACTCGGCTCATAGTTTCACTATCGGTTGGAAAGTAGCCGTTTTTAACAAAATTACGCGCAAGGCGTTGAAATATTAGAGCCATAGTAGTTCCTCAAAGTAAATGTCTGGAACCAGTAAGCCCAAAACGGGATTAAGTTCCCGACAGGGTTAAAGAAATGAACAAAACCAGAACACCTGGTTTGCAACTCTACCTTGTTCAAAGTTGCTAAGGGACCTGTCAAAAAAAG
>CALCSG010000063.1 GCA_937894085.1 uncultured Gammaproteobacteria bacterium
TCACATCAGTGATTTTTTTCTTGCAAGAACGGAGTGGGTCCATATATGGCCTTATACCCGGTGGGCAGGATAGCCCATAGAGGCTGTTTTACTTGAAAATGCTCCTCGGCAACCGCTCCCTGCGTCGCCTAAAGCGCCTACTTTTGGTGCTCTACCTCCTGCTTCCTTGCAGTCGTGCATTTCAAGTACTTCCACCATGCGAAGCATGTCTTGCGCATTAAAGTGCTTATTCCCGATGAGTGGAATAGCCTATGAGGGTATTTGCCTGTCAGTAAATTTTACCGCAAAGGACGCAGAGGCTCGCAGAGGGATATATAGTGGGTGCACGATTGGAAATATTAAACCTGTTTTTAAAATAAGAATCCCTGGAGCAAGCTCTCTCGCTTAAAGTTCGACTTTCTCGTACTCCGAAAGCGGTGTATTTTGGCGAAATATGTTTATCCATTTTAAATCGCAAGCAGCTAGGTATATAACCCCATGAGATTCAAAGTTATTCTGCTACAAGTATCTTAACAATTATTATTGTTAGTACCTGCTGATAGAACCTTTGCGTAACTCAGCGTCCTTTGCGGTTCAATTCTTTTCAATCAAAGCTTTTAATAGACAGAGAAATATACTCGATAGCTGAATGATAATAATTACTATATAATGATTCGCTAATTTAATATTCAATGAGTGTGTTATGAGTGACGAAAAATTTAAATTTGACTTACCGATTGACAGTCCAGTAGAGCCTATTCGTTTACAGGCTGAGGACAAACTTAAGTTTCGCTGCCATAAAGGTGTTTCCTGCTGGAATGCATGCTGCTCGAAAGCCAATGTCACACTCACCCCATATGACATTATCCGTCTCAAGCAACACCTCGGCACTACAACGACTGAAGTTCTGAAAAACCATACGGTTCCCTTCGAACTGGATGCAGGCAGCATGCCTGGCATCAAATTACGTACTGATAATGATGGAGCCTGTCTGTTCATGACTGATGAAGGTTGCTCTGTTTACGAAAACAGACCTACTGCCTGTCGTTATTATCCTTCTGGTTTATTGTCTATGCGTGCAATCGATAAAAATATCGATGAACGTTCTTTCCTTTTGATTAAGGAAGATCACTGTAAAGGACATGATGAAGACCAGATTCAAACCGTACAGGAGTACCGTGAAAACCAGGGAGTCGTAGATTATGACGACTACAATCGTGAATGGTATGTGATTGTTTTAAAGAAACGCTCTACCGGCCCTACTATCGGTAAACCATCCGAAATGAGCCTGCAGTTATTTTTTATGGCAAGTTATGACATGGATCGCTTCCGTCGATTTGTGACCAGCGACAGTTTCCGTAAAACTTACAATCTGGGTGATGGGTTCTACCAGGTTGTTGAGTCAGATGATTTAGCGCTTATGCAGTTTGGATTCAAACTGATGCGTCAGGTACTGTATGGTGAGTTAAGTATTCCCGAAGTCGAAGGTGCCTGGGAAAAACGCTCGCAAGAACGTGAAGAAATTCTCAAGATGCGTAAAGAAATTGAAGTAATGGAACATGATAAAAACAAGGAAGAAGAACTCGCAGCTACTATTCTGGGTGAAACCTGATTACGATTCGAAAGACCGGTTAATTTTACTATGCCCAATTCTGTTACTGTCGCCATAATATCGGATACACATGCTTTCCTGCATGACGAAATAAACAGCATAATTCGCCAATGTGATATTGCAATCCATGCGGGAGATATCTGCAGTGCTGATATTCTTAGCACAATGCAACCAAAAACGGGGCGAGTTATAGCTGTAACTGGTAATAATGATCATGAACTTAGCTGGCCTGCTGAACAGGCAGATATAGTGAACAATATTCCCCGTGTTGCCAGCCTGCAATTACCCGGAGGGCTGGTCAAGATCGAACACGGGCATATACATGATATGCACTGTCCTGAACATGAAGACTTACGCAATGCCCACCCGGAAGCTCGGCTGGTTGTTTATGGACATACTCACCGCAAGGTCATCGATGATTTTAAACATCCGTGGGTAGTCAACCCTGGTGCAGCAGGGGATACCCGAACTCGTGGCGGAGCTTCATGCCTCGTTTTAACCGCCACCGAGACGTTATGGAAAATAGACAGTTACCGCTTTGAAGAAAATACTTCCAGATTAACGACAGCTTCAGCTGCTTAAGTATTTAATGATCATCATGGTCATCTGACCCATCACTTTCTATTTCAATCTTACTGACCTGTAATATCCCACTTTGCATTTCTCCATCTACTTCCAGCAACACACCATCAGCAACCTGTTGAGCTTCGACTGGAAATAAACCGGTATCCAGAAATACAGTGACACCATTGACTGAAAACACACTGCTTGAGGTAAAGTTAGAAACAATCCCTTCCAGACTTATATAACCTTCATAATTCGGAATTTCAGCTCGATCATCATCTTCTCCCTCAATATTAGTGGCAAAGATAACGCCTCCCTGATACACACCTTTCACTTCTACATACAAACCAACAGCCAGAGTGTCAATATCTTCCAGATCATTGTCTGTAACCTCAGATCTATTAATTAGGATGCCATTGATTCTGAACGAAACTTTATCATCGCTGAGGTTTTCAATCACCCCATGTAACTGCACTTCATTATCACCATTAAGAAGAGAGCCTTTCTTTTCCACATGAGTGGCAATTATTTGATTTGTTTGTATATCAACAAATCCGCTCACTTCTACCACATCATCTATACTAATGCTATCAAAACCAAAACCTGGATCACTCTCAATATTAAAACGGGTTGTAAGTTTATTTATACGGACACTTTGGCCAAGAACACTAAAGTCCTTAATATTGTTATTACTGCCTGAAACCACCGGTTCTTCAGCTACCGGCCCTTCAACCGCATCGTCATACATCACCGAGGTTGCCAGTCCAGTACCATTATCATAGGTAGTCGCTTTTAATTTAACCACCATGCCAATTTGAAGATTACTCTGACCTTCCAGTCCTGAAAACGGCTTACCATCAACATCAAAATTAGCGTCGTCAATTTCATATTCAACACCATTTACAAAGATACTACCAAACCCTGTAATAGAGCCAAACACAATGCCTGTACCACTTATTCCTGCTGCAACAATTGTTTCCGAGCCACAGGATAATACCGATAGGCTTAATGCAGAGACCAGCAGGACTCTCCTGATCCGATTAAAATATTTAAGAAAAACAATCATCAGGAAAACACCTCTCAGGACTTTTCATTTAACTGGTTAAAATAAATACCTAAACTCACAGCAACGCAGTCATCTTTATTGCTTGACTCATTTTGGGAGAACTCAGCATCTATATCTTCTAGCAACTGCTGGGCTTTTTTATTAATACGTTGTTTTATCTTTGGCAAAGCGTCTATTTTAACCTGTGTATTCGAGGCCTTACGTTGAAACCAGGCATCTTCAGTATGCTTAATAAGTAAATTGTGATCAATAGTCTTAATTAACTCAGCGGTGTCTATACCAAGAATATTGAGTTTTTTATCAGAGTCACTGGATGGCAAATAATTAAGATTAGTTAATTGAATATTACCATTATCGATAATTTTAATATTGCCACTATCGATAAGCGCGTTCAACATAGCGACCACCGGCATATCCCCACTGTAGCGTTTTACCAGGTCACTAAATGAACCTTTTTTGCCTTCCAGTAATAAATCTCTGGGTTCATGGTCTTCATCCAGGAAATCTTCATCATGCTGCCAGCCTGCTATAACTCTGACAATTCGATTAAATTTGCGTAATGAGTCATCGGTGTTAAACGCCAGTGCCTCTTTCAGTCGTTTTACCTCTTTGCGGTTAATACCCGTCAGAATTGACACATTTGATACGGTTTGTTTCTGCCCCTGTCTTCTGGCTTCCTCAAATCCTGAATCAACATACACTTTTCGAGCAATATCCGCAAACGTACCATAGGCTATACCATTACGTAACAAAACCCTGATTAATGGTTTTAAAATTCGTATGATGGTTGTCTGTATTACTTCAGAGACTAAACTCATTCGGCACCCAATTTGATCACTTAAAAATATTGTGCAGAAAATAATAAATTAATCATCATCTTCACTACTATTCATAAAATTACGATGGCAAAGATCACAGGCCACCTGGTCATTTTTAGATAACTGCACGGTAAAGTTTTCCCTTTCACCACCCGGACATAATGTTCCCTCTTTACACTCATCAATTCTGAATGATCTATCGGTGAATGCTCGGGAGAGCACAGTACCTTCACCATCAACACCGTGACAGGCTTGGCATTGTGCTTTATTTCTTTCAAAAAGCCCTTCATGACCTCCATCGGCAAATTGACCGCCACCGACAGGGTGCATTCCATGTGGACCGCCTAAGGTATTACCGAGATCCTGATCTTTATGGCAGGCTCCACATTCTGACAGGGTACCGGAATGCCCCTGCAACTGACTGGCAGCCACATTATCATTAGCATACGGATTTTGATTAGGCCAGATAGCATGCGTACTGTTATGACAACCTTCACACATCACTCCGCCGTGATTATCCTTGCTGAGTCGATACAGCACATCCACTGGTTCATTTTTTTCATTTAACGCCGTATTTTCAGCGAAACGGGATTGTGCTACACGGTACACCGAAGCCGTTTTCAATACTGCCGGCAAACCCACATCGACTGATTGATTACTATAAGCCTGTAACAGGCGAATGCCATCTCCAGAGACAATCGCATCTGCAGGATGGTTCCTGTTGAGTGCATCACCGGTATGGCAGGACTGACAACCCGGTTCACTTGCCCAGGGCACGCGTAACGAGCCATCCAGTATAAAATCACCGCGATTTACCGTATCCACGCGGGCAGAAAAGTCATTACCAACCTGTTCCATGTCGCCATGGCAATCCTGGCAAAGTACACCAACTGAAGCCATGGCTCCACGCAGACATTGAGTATTTTTTCCAGGATGACACTGGTAACAGGTTTTATCCAGAATAGAAACTTCGAAGTCATTAACAGGCAGTCCTGCTACTCGTAAATAATCATCCGGAGCAGGCATCTCTGGAAAAAGATCAGTCTCTACACCATTTTCATCAATTTTCTGTCGGCCATGAAAAGCATGCATAACCCGTGACATTGTCTGATGATAAGTCTGCTGACGCCCTCTTGCACCCTGCTCCGGTTCATCAACCGGGCCCGAGTGAGTTAAATCCAGTGCTGGTGTGTAATGACATTCAGAGCACTGCAGTGGTGTCAGGTTAGCCAGACAATTCGCATCAGCACTATCAGTAAAATCACAGGCGGTAGATGTCAGCTGTTTCTGATCATTCCAGCGCCTGTAAAAAGATCCATGTTTTTTATCATGTAAACGAAGGATATTAATTTTAGCAGTGTTTAACAGTTGTTGAAGCCTTGTTTCACCGGGAGAATTATCATCCAGAGTTTGTACCTCGAAAGAAGCATTAACGGCCGAACCATTGCAAAGAGCAGCATCAATGGTTGCGGGTAATCCGCTATCATTGCAATCAATCGGTTCAACATGACAGTTTTGACAGTCCGCCTCCGAAGCCACGGGTAAAACCACATCTAGCGTAGCAAGTATTGAGTTATCAGATTTATTCACCGCCGCGACCTGCATCATCGGATAGGCGTTGGATCTCCCCTGATCATCGACCGGTAAAATGGGGATACCTTCTGCCGCGAACCAGTTTCTATTATTCAGGTATGCACCAAAATCGAATTTGGTAAAAAAAGGTAGATCGGTTACATAGGCTTTAAAAAGCTGAGGCTGGTTTGTAGCTCCAGGCATAAGTTGTTGAGTTACCTCCAGACTCGCAACCCCAGATGATTGCGGATAGAGTTTCAGCAAGTCGGGTACCGGGAGACCAGTGTCGACTGGTAATGGCTCAAATGCGGTTAATAAAGATGGACAATCATATTCAGTCAGTGCAATTCCACATAATCCAGTCAAATCATCTCCCCCCAACTCACCTGAAACCTGAACACCTGGATACAAGGGTGCATAAGCCAGTCCCCCTATACTCAGCAGGTCTCCTGCTCCGCTAAAACCGTCAGCAATGGTAATGCTACTGGGTTCCCAGAAATTAGACCGGTAGACAGTTCCCTGGTTAGCGGAATTTGTGGTTATTGATGGTACCTCTGAATTTCCGGATAAAACAGGATCGTTCGGATTTGACACGGCTCGATAAGTCACATCAATAAGATCGCTAGATAAAATCTGCGGCGTTAACCCTTTTTTTATAACCTGAGCATGCAACACATTAAATGGAGGGAGAATACTGAAGATTTGATAATCAAGGTCAGCACAGTGCATACCCAGATCATTCACGGCCAATAACTGATAATCACCATCATTGATCGTATCGGTGATAGATATATCAGCTGAACCAGAACCAGAATCAGAGTCTTCAGAAGACTGGCCACAACCGAATAAAATAAAAAAAGTAAGTATATAGAATGAAAGCCGTATCATTTTCTGCCGCCAAAGTTTAGAGATTTTTCCTGATCGTCTATTCGGGAATATATTCCCTTATTCAGGCTTGTCAAGACTAATCCTGTGAAACTTGGGGCCAGGTCAGATTAACAGCAACAAAAATTAACCTGAGTCAACGCTTAATGCTCACAAAACAAGGATGCAGATAAAAGTATTTCAAGTTAGCAAAAGTTTACACCTGGTTTAATTTAAGACGGGACATCCAGTTACTCTAAAAGCGAGTCTATAGTATTTATAATATTTTCGGCATCCCATTGCAGCGCGCCTCGATAGGCAAATTGAATTTGCCCATTTTTATCGAGTAAATAGTTTGACGGGTAGGCATACACTTTCCAGTCACGAACTGCATTACCATCAGTATCGAGTAAAATTTCAAAATTGACCGGAATAGATTTTACAAATTTCTGGATTTTTTCAGGTGATTCTCCAATATTTACCGCCACAACCTTAAAGGGCTTGCCCTGCATATGATCAACCAGACGCGATAACGAAGGAATTTCTTCTACGCAGGGTCCACACCAGGTTGCCCAGAAGTTAACCAGAACCACACTATCTTTTAATTCTTTAATATCGAGAGTGTTATTTTTCAAATTCTTTAACAGTAAGGACGGAGCAGATTTATTACCTTTGAACGGGTGTAAAGCAGGCTCTTTTATAAAGCTTCTCTTTTCTTCACCTACAGCTTTAACTGGTTGATATAAATCTATAAATTTAGACGGGCGGGATTGCTTTAACAAATTGATGGCATTGTCCAGTATACGGGGTAACTGTTCCCGCATCTTCAAATCCTGTTCAGTTAAATCTTCATCCGGGCGCATATAAAAACCTGCCTGGGCACCTCGCAAGACTTGCATAAATACAGGGCTTCCACCCTGCTGCAATTGCCCTGCGATCTCACGACTGCGAGCAAACTTTGTTCCGTATTGCGGCTGTAACATATACACAGGAAGATTACTGAATGATGCTATTTCATCATAAACAGCATCCTGCCCCATTTCAGTATTCCCTGTTAAAAGATACGGAGAAAATATCAGTAATCCTTTTAAAAGTTCGGATTTTTGATTCAACTTCTGATATTGATAGGCCGTTTTTAAACTCAATAAAACTCCACGACTCGAACTGACCAGATAGACATCTTCAAAACCCTGCTGTTGTGCCTGATCGATTAATTCCAGCAGATCATTGATTTCAACTCCATTCAGGCTATTACGTCCAGTTGGAATAATGTAACTCTCGTGTAAATGAACAGCCCAGACATTGTACTCAAGCAGTGACAAATTTAACGCTACCGAGATATAACCCTGGCCAAAACCACGTTCCGACGGCAGCCACAACAGTAATTTTTTTCCTTCTCCCTGAAATTGAGTCAGGCTCATTGTTGTGCCTGATTTAAGTTCTGCTTCAAGGTTTTCATAGGACCAGCAGGATGAACTGGAAAAAAATATAAAAACTAAAACTAAAATTCGTTTCATTTACTAACGGCGTTAAATTCAAAACGATTATATTATCATAATTTTTCCTGATTACCCCTGACCTTCAGCTATTCTCAGTGTTTCAGGTGTCGGAGTCGACATAAACTCTGGAATGGCCTGTTTTAACAACCATATAGTTGATTTTTAATATCGGTTTTGAGTAGACCGACTCCGACACCTCTCAGCCCGGTATTTCAGTTTGATATCATGCAAATCAACTGGCTGACTCTCAGGGGTAATCAGGTAATTTTTTGGTGCCTAGGCGCGCACCCTACTCTAATAACTTCTCATCTGGCCTACCAATACACCATGAATTGTGACTCTATCGGCAGAGAAAACCATGGTTTCCATTGTAGAATTTTCTGGTATTAAGGCTACTTCAGAATTAGAGCGTCGTCTGAAACGTTTCAGGGTAGCTTCTACTTTATCAATCATTGCCACCACGATATCGCCATCATGTGCAATCGGTTGCTTCTTTATAATAACGTAATCATTATCAAGAATTCCGGCATCTATCATCGAATCCCCCGACACTCTTAAAGCAAATATATCCGGCCCCATAAACATTTCGGATAAATTCAGTTCCTGCAGATCTTCCACTGCCTCTATCGGTAACCCGGCTGCTATTTTACCTACAAGCGGTATCACCGGAGGACTAACAAGTGGTAAATCAACCAGCGACATACCTCTGGAATTACCTTTTGATCGATTGATATAGCCCTTATCTTCCAGAGACTGGACATATCGATGGATCGTACCCTGTGACGTTACACCAATAGCAGTGCCAATTTCCTTGAATTTTGGGGCGTAACCAAATTGAGCAATATAGTTACGAATGAATTGAAGCGTATTCTGTTCCTGAGTAGTTAGCATTTTATAATTCTCATTTTATTCTCACGAATAACGAGAATAAAACGAGAATTTAATTTGTGCAAGTAAAGATCACTTTATTTTTAATTTTTATACTGAATATTTAACCTAATAAAATTAATTGATTGCGCAAATAAGTGTTGACTATATTAGTATTTTCTAATATAGTTCTCCCCATCAACTTTAAACGAATTTATTTTTTAACTTTCTGGAGATTTACAACATGAAAACAATTATCACTGCTGCTGCAATATTAGTCGCTGTTACATCTGTACAAGCTTCTGACATGCCTTTTTTCGGCGATAACAACAACAGTAACGGATACGGTAACTACTACGGAAACGGTACTTCAAACGGAACAGCGCAGGGCGATTACCGTGGCGAAGGACGTGGTCAGGGAACTGGTCGTGGTAAAGGTCGTGGAAATGCTGACGGCGAAGCTTCTTTCTCAATGAGTTTCAAAGGTCGTGCTAAAGGTGACATGGATGCAGATATGGGTGCTAACTCTGACTGGAATGGTAACAGCTACGGAAATGGTTCTAGCAACTATTCTGGAAACGGTTACGGCAACGGTTCTAGTAACTACAGTGGACAGAGTGGAAATGGTTACGCTCCTGCATACGGTTATGCTCCACAGGCTCCTGTTGCTCCAGTAGCAGCTGCACCTGCAGTAAAAGCTGCTAAGTAATTAGCGCTTAAAAAGTAGTAATGGTTTCCTGAAGAGTTTAACTCTTCAGGGGACTAACTCAGGTCGTTTAGTTTTTCTCCTCCTTTTAAACGGCCTGGGTTAGTTTATATTAACCAGTTTTATCCTCTTGGTGATTTTGACGGGCTTTTTAGCCCGTCTTTTTTTGCACAAGGATGTGCTTATGCTGGGAGGCCATGGACAGATATATTGCTCCATGCAATATCTGCATATACGCCATATATGGACC
>CALCSG010000064.1 GCA_937894085.1 uncultured Gammaproteobacteria bacterium
TCGTTCGCTAGATCTGGAATTAACTGCGTTGCACTTCAGAGTTGAATCCGCCAGTTTATAGCTTCAGAAAATTTTCGTTTAAAACGTGTTGGTTTTAGGTAACTTATTGATTTAAACAATATCAAAATCCAGCATCATATAGCAACAACTGAATACTTATACTTTTTCCTTAAATTCTATTGCTCAGTACAACAACCTCTGAAGGCCCGACTTCTCTTATTTCTATAAAATGAATACCGGAGTCATTTATTTTAACCGCTAGTAATCCACCTTTTTTATTGTTCCCCGAGTAGCTCTCATTTGCTATTTCTTGCGTACTGGCAACAATTGACAGTTTATTTCCTGCGGCGTTGAGTGTACTGTCTACCAGAACATCAGCACCGCGCGCCTGTGTACCATGAGGGTTTAAAATGATGACATATTCTTCATCATCCAGAATACGCGACCAGGCAATAATTTCTCCACCACCATAAAAATTAAATGGCCTGTTCAGAAATGAAACGGGGCGTAAGTATTGACGGCCAGTTCGTAGTGCTGGAAATGTATCACGGGCAGTTGTGAGTTGCTGGATTCTGATAAATGCGGGACTGTTAACATCAAAACAATGAAATCCTGCTGTACCAAGTGGCCCGAATCCCGGTAATTCTGTGTCTTTATTATCTTTACCCGGTAAACCATCTCGGCCATTTTTTAACGGGTGGGTTGCTCCGAACATTGTTTCGCGTAAGTATCTATCGTTGGATCCGAAACCCTGCAACCAGGTTCTTTCAGCGGGTTCTGGTCCTCCCAAGCTTTGTTCAGTACCATAGTAAATGCAGGGGATACCCAGTGTAAATAATTGAATGGCCACACCTGCTACGACCTGGTGTACTGAAGCTGCTTCAGCAGAAAATCGTAATTTTTTACCAAACACGTGGTCATGATCATCCAGTATAGAAACGTGTTTATCGCCGATCGCCCGGTGAGACCCCATGATGGCTTTCCCCGGATCAAATCCGGAAAAGTAATGCCTGGGATCGAGTAAACCTTTAGCTACCTGGTTCAAATTGAGTCGCATTGCACCAATGTCTAATGCGGCATTTAAATTCCTGTCAATGACATCCAGATAACGCTCCTGTTCATAATCTCCACCGGCTATTTCACCGACCAGGAAGAAGTCACTCTTGTCCAGATTCTGTGCAAATTCCTTGATAGACCCACAGAAATTTCGGGCCTGTTCAAAGGATACATGTTTCAGTGTATCGATTCGAAACCCGTCACAGTCTGTGAGAGCTATCCAGTATTTAAAGCAGCGGGCGAGCTCGTTTAGTAATTCCGGGTTATCAAGATAAAAATCCTTCAGAGTCAGGAAATCGGAGCGTTTATGTTCCGCCATAGCATCATTGATGCTGCCACCACCCAGATTACCGGAGCCCGCCCGTGTATATCTATCCTTATCCTGCAATTCTGCTGGCCATACACCGTCTTCAGGGTTTTGAATGCTGTCGATATCCTGACCCTGATCTCCGCGCCAGTTTCCGAACTCGTAACGACCAGTAGTATAGTGTGGTTGATATTTTGAACCGGGAACTGACTCGGGATAAGTCCAGTTTTCACCTGAATGATTAAAAATAATATCGAGTATGATTCGCATCCCTTTACTGTGCGCCGCTGCAACCAGATTGACCAGATCAGCTCTTGATCCAAGTCGAGGTTCTACTTCCAGAAAGTCCTGAATGCCATAACCGTGAAAGCTGTTGAGGTGACCTCTTTGTTTAAATACGGGACTGAGCCAGATGGTTGTTACTCCTAATGATTTTAAATAATCGAGTTTTGAGGAAACACCCTGTAAGGTTCCACCTTGCCAACGTTCTCCTCCCGATTCAGACCATTTGTCCCAACGCCAGTCAGCTGTTCTGGCAAACGACAAATGGTGACGATCTATTAGTGGACGTTCATTTTCCCGGTTGTCACTGAATCGATCTACTAACAGGAAATAGAGTATTTCGTTGCGCCAGTCTCCTGGTGAAGGGTGATATTGTTGCCTGCGTGGCAGGTCAACTTCATTTATATGTGAAGGGCGAGGGGTGCTCAGGGTGTTTTCGATAAATGACATAGTAGCTTCCTGTTACAAAATTCATTGACGAAATATTTATCCAGAATATATCGTATTTTAATTTAGAAAAGAATACCCCTGATAATAAAGGTGAAACATTGGCACTTTGTTAAATTAGAGTTCAATCAACCCCAGTTTATTGACAATTACTCCGCAGAAACTTAGCAGACTCCGGTGAGTTAAATGAAACTTCAAAAATGTTGAGAATACTTTCAGTAGCTAATGACTGAAATGCAACCTGAGAGAACCTTACAAAGGGAACTGGTCATGATATAAAAAGTACCACGAGATAATTCGATGATTTGTTATTTGACATTGTTTTTTCTCCAGTTTTATTGTTTTATTAGTTCCATAGTGGATTATAAACGGGATAGTTTGGTTAGATAACTCTGTTTTATTGTTTAAATTTAATTTTTATGCATAAAAAAACCGGCTAGAAGCCGGCTTTTTCAGTTATTTAAAAAACAGGAAATTATTTTCCAAGTTTTTCCGTAATAGCATTGATTACTGCATCGCTTGAAGTAGCGTTAACGGTTAACAGCATGCCTTCACCTTTATAGAAATTAGCCAGTGGTGCTGTCTTTTCGTTATAAACGTCAAGACGGTTACTGATAGCTTCTTCTGTTTCGTCGTCACGTTGAACAACGGCTCCACCACAGGCATCACATTTTCCTTCTGCTTTAGGCGGGTTAGATTTAACGTTGTAGATAGCACCACAATCGGTACAGGTACGACGTGTTGTCAGGCGATCAAGAATAACATCACGGGGAACGTCAATATCAACGACGAAATCCAGTTTTTCACCCATGTCGGCTAACAGGGCTTTAAGCGCTTCAGCCTGTGGGATAGTGCGTGGAAAACCGTCTAACAGGTAACCGCTTTTGCAATCATCTTCGCGTAAACGATCTTTCATGATACCCATGATCAGGTCATCTGATACCAGGTCACCGGCTTTCATGGCTGCTTCGGCCTTTTTACCCAGTTCTGTACCGGCAGCAACAGCGCCACGCAGGATATCACCGGTTGAAATCTGAACAGAACCGTCCAGTTTAGTTAACAGTTTAGCAACTGTTCCTTTTCCAGCTCCGGGAGCGCCTAATAAAATCAGTTTCATGTTGTTTCCTCAAAATAGTCAAATGCAAAAATTCGCGCGCATTGTGGCGATTAGCGGCATTAAAATCAATACTTTTAACTATTTAATGTATTACATGAATCCGTAACTTCACGACAGTTTCTCTCACAAGTTATTGATTCTACAGCGGTTTAAAAAATGTCCACTTAACCTATGGGTGAAGCCAAAATTTTTTAATTCCACTGTAAAATCAATATCATGCGCCATAATTCTGCCCTGAAGCTACGGGCTCAGGTATTACATTGGCTTTTGCAGCAAGACTATTTGATGTTTATTGACCTTGAATGGTTACGACTAAATGTCTACTTCCAGCATGGTTTCTGTGTTCCCCCAGGTAAATTCCCTGCCAGGTTCCCAGGTTAATTCTACCTTTGGTTATCGGAATACTAAGACTGCTACCGATAGTAATATTTTTAATGTGAGCAGGCATATCATCTGATCCTTCGAGTGTATGCTCATAATAACTGGCATTTTCAGGTACAAATTTATTGAAATGACTTTCAACATCAAGCCGGACGTCAGGATCTGCATTTTCATTAATACTTAATGAGGCTGAAGTATGTTTGATAAAAAGGTGTAATAAGCCTGTTTCTGTGGATTTAACCATGGTTATCTGTTTCAGTATTTCATCGGTAATAAGATGAAATCCTCTGCTTTTAGATGATAGCTTTAGCTCTTTTTGGAACCACATAATATTTGTCTTTGTCAGGAGGATTTATTTAGAGAGTGATTGTTTTTTTTAAATTTTGCTAATTTTTTATGCAAGTTCAGTCAATGTTTCCAGCTACCTGCACTTGTTATTTAATAGTAGCTAGAAGTTGTATAGAAATATCATGGCACAACTGCTCCCAGCCTTTTTGTAATGCGCTGGCAAGACCTGAGTAGCCATCTTTTTCCAGTACCACACTGAGGCTAAAATTCTGACGCAACAATATTTTGTTTTTCTCATCGAACAAGGTCCAGTTACCGCTTAATTCGGCATTATTATCTAATCCACCGTTGAAATGTTCTAAATTGAATTGCAATTTGACGATATCAGATAGCGTGGGACGATTATCACTTAACCAGGCTTCTTCGGCTCCTGTGACAAACCAGTTTGGCAGGTTTATTTCAAAGTAATTTAATGCAGATCTATCCAGCATACTGGATGGTTGTGATGCCCATAAATGCCAGTTTGCATGAACTGTTCGATGTTGATCAATGCGTTGAGCTATACCCCGAGCATTTAAGTATTCGGGCAGCATCACCGGCAGTATTTCAAGCCGCGGTTTTTCGAATGAAGTCTGTAATTCTGATTCGGCTTTACCCAGGTCAAAGTAATAATAAGATATGCTTTTACTGCTACCTGTGCACACCCTGTTAACAGTATCATGATGAAAATAATCGTTAGCTTATTCATTAGCTGGCCCTCTTTGTGGCTGTACATCGTCTTTCTGAGATTTATCAAAAATCAATATATTCGGATGCTCGTTCAAACTCTTGGTGAAAGGTTGCAATTCATTACTCAATTTTTCAATCGACTTCAATGATCGTCGTATATCCTCGTAGGCGGGTGCACCATTTTGAAAATCCTTTCCTAATTTTTCGATCATTTTCAAAGACTGTAGTGCGTTGGTATATAGCGGGCCATCACGTTGAAAGTCCTTTAAAGTCGCTTTTAATTCCTGTAAATTTTGATTAATTTCCTGCGAGATTTTTTGTGTGTTAGCCTGTTCTATCATAGATTCTGTTTTATTAGCCAGTTGTGTAAAACTTGCTAAGGTGGCGTCGATACTGGACAGGGTTTTTTCAATTTCCAGGCGATTCATCTTTTTCAGAAAAGCAGACATTTGTTCAGATAACTGCGATAGCCCGCTGGATGCGCCTGGAATAACCGTGTAGTCGGCTATTTTTTTAGGGAAATTATTTTTCTGACCAGGAAAAGTATTAACTTCTAGAAACATGGCACCGGTTAGCAGGTTGCCCGTTTTCAATGATAACCTAAAACCATCGTTAATCCATTGTTCGATATTACTCTCCCAGTATTGACGTGCTATCTTTGAGTCCCGGTAGATGCGGGCAAACTCAATTTTAATCAGGACTGCAATCGCTTTATTATCCTCCGTCATAAAATATGGTTTACCATCACGTTCCAGCATTACCGGTACTTCCTCCACTGAACCGATGCGTACGCCCCGGTATTCAACAGGTGCATCAGGCTTTAAACCTCTTACAGAGTCGTCCAGTAATACCACATAATATTCAAAGTCCAGGTAACGTTGTTCCAAACTTTCCTTAAAGCTGGAGCTCAGGGTAAATTGCTGACCGTCTGTTGCTTCTTCTCCTTTGGGTTCCCTTGATGGACGACCAAAAGTGATAGCCCCTCCAAGCATTTTGCTCAAAGAACCTGATTTAAAATTAATCCCATCGGCGGAAAGATCAAGCTCAATACCTGATTCAACCCAGAACAGGGTATTTTCTGTCACCAGGTTATAATTCGGACTCTCGATGAATATCTGGTAATACATAGTTTCCGAGTACCAGTCGAACTCGGCCGTTTCAATGCTTCCAACCTTAACTCCTTTAAAAAGTACTGGTGAACCAACCTGCAATACCTCAGCTGACTGACTGTATAACTTAAAGCGTCGTCCTTTTACATTTTGTGAAACAAGAGGAGGGGAAGGGGTCAACTTGAACTTACGTGCGGTTTTGTCACTGTTTCCTGGTTGTAGTTCAAAATAGATGCCCGATAAAATCGTACCTAAGCCGCTGATACCTGACTCATTAATACGCGGTTGTACAGCCCAGATCAATGAATCACTTTTTAGCAGGTCCAGATAAGCTTTTTCAATTTCAACTGTCACCAGTACCTGTTCCATGTTGTCAGCCAGTGTCACCTCAGTTACCATTCCAATGGGAACACTACGGGTTTTAATCAGGGTTTTACCTACACTGATACCTTCGGCATTAGGCATCATGATTGTGATTTGAACGCCCCTGGTATCGATGTAATCATAGATCATCCATAAACCTATTAAGGTTGCTACAATGGGCACTATCCATATTCTGGAAATACCCCGCCGGGCTTCAATTTTTACAGAGTTAATTTGATTCATTCGGTGCCATCTTTCTGTTCAATATCCCATAACTGTCTGGGATCAAAAGTATGTGCGGCCAATATTGAGGTGATTACCATCGCTGAGAAAAAAAAGCACCGGGTCCTGGAATCACTTCCATAATCCCTCCCAGGTGTATCAATGCAACAAGAATAGCGACAACAAACACATCAACCATTGACCATTTACCCAAAAACTCTGTTATTTCGTAGGCTACAGTAAATGAACGCCGACTAAAATCTGGTCGTTTTTTTACGACCCAGGACAATAGTACCAATACGCTTAACTTGGCTATGGGCAGCATCACACTGGCTACAAAAATTACCAGAGCAACAGGATAAGATCCATGGTGCCAGAGCAATACTACTCCCCCAATTATGGTGGAGGGTTCAGAATTTGATAAAAATACCGTAGTCATAATCGGATACAGATTTGCTGGTATATATAAAAGTGCTGCAGTAATCGTTAGCGCTATTGTCTTTTGAAGATTTAGAGGGTCACGAACAACCACTCTGGAGTTGCAACGGGGACATTGATCCTGATGTGTCAAAATATCGCATTGAGAGCAGACTGCCAGATCAACATCTATTGCTCGCATACTCGTATAACTTTGGGTGAATTTTCCGTGATGTGACACATCATCCCATAATGCCGTTTTATCCAGTTTGATTAAGGTGAAAATAAAACACAGTACAAAACCGGTATAGGACCAGAATGACATACCTATACTTACCTCGGCCAATGATACGATTTTAACCAGGCTGACTAAAACACCGGCCAGGAAAATTTCAGGCATGCTCCAGTCTTTAGCTCTAAAAAGTGCCTTGGTAAAAAAGATATGTGCACTACTCGGTAATAAAGCGATGATCCGCAACTGTTGTAGCAGGATAAAAACCATAATGCTGGCTGGTAGCAGGATTATCGTCAGGTTAATCAGTGCTGCCAGGAAAGGTTGGCCATATTGCAGCATCATTTCAGTTGCATCCAGAAGTTTAATAGATTGCACAAGTCCCTGGCGTGAGAAAGAAATAAAGTTGAATGGAAAGGACAGGGCAAGCAGAATCAGCGCTGAAATAGCCATGGGCAATACATATTCGTGCTGGTCTTTATGCTGACTCTCTGCTAACAGGCCATCACATATTGGGCATAAAGCAACATGATCCGGTTCCAGTTCAGGAACCCTGGAAATGAAATCACAGTGATGACAGGCAATATGTCTGCTTTCACAGGATTCGTTCAAGTTAATATCATCACAATTGTAAAAAGCTACAGGTCTTGAAAATTTTATAATACATTGATGTTATATTCAGTCAAACGGTGAAAAGTAGTTTCTGCAATAAATTCACTTTAAAATACAAATTGGGAGGTTGCTCGCAAACTATTTTATAAGTAATGCAGGGATGCTTATGGCTTCAATATCAACATAGTCCGATTACAAAAATCCGTTGGTAAAACTGGAACTTCATAAACTGAATTCCCAGCAGATTTACTCCAAAGCTGTTAACAAACAGGCAATTAAATTATTTCAGAATTAATTATAAAAAAATGTGAATGATGATTTTATGATTTATAGTTTTTTACCTGTTAATTTATGGATAATTGAGCAGGTTCCTTGTTAAAATCCTGTTTTTCCGTTTTATGTATTCGAGGTTTTTATGAAAATTATTGTTTTATTATGTTCATTGCTACTGGTTACTGCTCAAGCCTCTGATTTAGCGAAAGAAAAGCGTTGGGCTGATCAGACAGTAGATGCTATTTTTGATGGTGAAGTTGTCTGGCTAAAAGCCGGAAACCTGAAGTTTCTATCCATTTATACTGAAGCTGAAAATGAATCAGATAAAGCTATTATCGTTGTGCATGGAACTGGTATTCATCCTGACTGGGATCAGGTTGTGAAACCTGTTCGAGTTAGAATGACAACTCATGGCTGGAATACATTGTCGATCCAGATGCCAATCTTAAATAATGAAGCTACCTATGAAGATTATTTACCGCTTTTTTCAGAAGTTGCGCCAAGAATAAAAGCTGCTGAAGCGTATTTGAAAGAGAAGGGTATGAAAACAATCGTGATTGTTGCTCATAGTCAGGGTGCCGCCATGTCAAGTTATTACCTGTCACAAAATAAACATAATATCTCCGCTTTTGTTGCAATTGGTATGCCTTCGCGACAGACCAACGCATCCTATGACTCTACACTTGCACTGCAGAGTATCAACATACCGGTTTATGATATTTATGGAAGTAAAGATTTACCGACTGTTTTAAATACAACTGCAGAACGTAAAGCCGCCGGTAAACATAATGCCCGCTACAGCCAGAAAGAAATTAGCGGTGCTGAGCATTTTTTTGATGGGAAGGAAGATATTCTAATAGAGACGATTCAACAGTGGTTAAATCAGCTTTAACTCAGGGAGAGTTGACCCCGGGTTAAGCTGTAACAAATATTCAGGGGTATTACTTTAGTAAGCCCCTGATAAAAAGAATTTGTTCATGTGACTCTGGTTTTTTGCCTATTAAGGGAGTGATACTTTACTTGCTGTTATTTACAGGCTTCATTTCAGGCGTCAAAATGGTCACTTTGGCATCCTGATTTGTTTGTGGATAGTCCAGAGTATAATGCAGGCCTCTACTTTCATGTCGGGAAAGGGCAGATCGAATGATAAGTTCCGCCACTGCAACCAGGTTACGCAATTCGATAAGGTCAGAAGTTACCCTGAAATTTCCATAATAATCATTGATTTCACGTTTCAACAAATGCGTTCTATTGAGTGCTCTTTCCAGACGCTTATTGGTTCGAACTATTCCAACATAGTCCCACATGAAACGTCTTAACTCATCCCAGTTATGTGATACTACAACTTCTTCATCAGAATCGGTCACCAGAGATTCGTCCCAGTTTCGAATTTTCCCGGGCTTTTCCGTTTGTTGTATTGTTTGAGTGATATGTTTAGCCGAAGCCATCGCAAAAGTCAGGCATTCCAGTAAAGAGTTACTGGCCATTCGATTTGCGCCATGCAAGCCTGAATAAGACACTTCTCCGATGGCGTACAGGTTTTCTATATCAGTTTGACCGTTTAAATCTATCATGACACCACCACAGGTATAATGTGCTGCTGGCACCACAGGGATGGGCTGTCTGGTAATGTCTATATCAAACTGTTTGCATTTTTCATAGATAGTGGGAAAGTGAGATTTTATAAATGCCCGACTTTTATGACTGATATCCAGATACACGCACTCCGCACCCAGTCGTTTCATTTCGTGATCGATAGCTCTGGCAACAATATCCCTGGGTGCCAGTTCGGCACGTTCATCAAAATGATGCATAAATCTTTTGCCATTGGGTAACCGCAGTTTTGCGCCTTCTCCCCGCAGGGCTTCAGTTATAAGAAAAGATTTAGCTTCGGGGTGAAACAGACAGGTAGGGTGAAACTGGATAAACTCCATATTAGCCACACGGCAACCGGCACGCCATGCCATGGCAATGCC
>CALCSG010000065.1 GCA_937894085.1 uncultured Gammaproteobacteria bacterium
ATTCCGTTAAAGAACCGCGCTCTATCGGTATCCAGCCGGATATTCTTTTATGTCGAGCAGAACGGGCAATTCCAGAAGAAGAAAGGAAAAAGATAGCTCTGTTTACCAATGTCAGCCTGGATGCTGTGATTTCAGCAGTTGATGTTGATCATATCTATAAAATTCCACGTGAACTGCATGAACAGGGACTGGATGATATTGTCGTTAAAAAGTTTGGACTGAATGTACCCGCAGCCGATTTAAGCGACTGGGATGAAATTGTAGATGCTCTTCAGCATCCATTGCATTCCGTCAATATTGGCTTTGTCGGCAAATACGTTGAACATACCGATGCCTATAAATCGTTAAATGAAGCATTAGTTCATGCTGGTATTCATACTAAAACTAAAGTGAATGTTATTAAAATTGACTCGGATGCTATCGAAGATAATGGATACGAAATACTAAAAGATCTTGATGCAATTCTGGTTCCCGGAGGTTTTGGTAGCCGCGGTGTTGAAGGTAAAATTAAGGCAGTTAAATATGCCCGTGAGAATAAAGTTCCTTACCTGGGGATTTGCCTCGGTATGCAGGTAGCTGTTATTGAGTTTGCTCGTAATGTTTTAGGTCTGTCTCAGGCTCATAGCACAGAATTCAATCCCAAGACGACAGAACCCGTTATCGGTTTAATCACAGAGTGGAAAAACAAGGATGGATCGGTAGAGAAACGCGATGAAGATACCGACCTGGGTGGTTCAATGCGTTTAGGCGCTCAAACCTGTAAGCTGGTTCCGGGAACAATTTCACAAAAAGCTTATAACGGTGCAGAACAGGTCAATGAAAGACATCGCCACCGTTTTGAATTTAACAATAATTACCTGGATGTTTTGCAAAAAGCAGGTCTGGTGATTTCGGGAGTCTCTGTGGATAATGAACTGGTCGAAATGATCGAGCTGGCCGACCATCCGTGGTTTGTTGCCTGCCAGTTTCACCCTGAATTTACCTCTCAACCCAGAGAGGGACATCCCTTATTTAACAGCTTTATCACTGCGGCGCTGCATCATAAGCAGGAATCTGAGTCATGAATTTATGTGGTTTTGAAGTAGGTCTTGATAAACCATTATTTTTAATTGCCGGCCCCTGTGTCATTGAGAGCGAACAGTTAGCGATTGATACAGCAGGAACTCTCAAAGAGATTTGTAACCGACTCGCCATTCCCTTTATTTATAAATCCTCTTTCGACAAGGCTAACCGTTCCAGTAGTCAGAGTTTCCGGGGACCTGGTATGGAGCAGGGGTTGCAGATTTTACAGAAAGTTAAGGAGCAGATTGAGGTCCCTGTATTAACAGATGTGCATGAAGATACACCGTTACAGGAAGTATCCAGTGTAGTTGATGTTTTACAGACTCCGGCATTTCTCTGTCGCCAAACCAACTTTATCCATAATGTGGCCAGCCAGGGTTTACCGGTTAACATAAAAAAAGGTCAGTTTTTATCTCCCTGGGATATGAAGAATGTGGTCAATAAAGCCAGCGAAACTGGCAATAAACAAATCATGGTTTGTGAGCGTGGTGCCAGTTTTGGCTATAACAACCTGGTTTCCGATATGAGATCACTCGCAGTGATGAGAGAGTCAAATGTGCCGGTGGTCTTTGATGCAACCCATTCAGTGCAACTGCCTGGCGGGCAGGGTACTTCATCCGGAGGTCAAAGAGAATTTGTGCCTGTTTTAGCACGAGCTGCTGTTGCTGCTGGCGTTGCAGGTTTATTTATGGAGACTCATCCTCAACCAGATCAGGCTTTAAGTGATGGACCAAATGCATGGCCGCTTAATCAGCTTGAGTCATTGCTGGAAGTTTTAAAATCTATAGATCAAACCATAAAATCTCAGGCCTTACATGAAATTGAGCTTATGTAGCCGGCTCAACATTTTACCGAATTTTAATTTTATTATTTAGACTTATTGGAAATTGGAGAAAAACAAATGACAGCTATTACTAAAGTAATTGGACGTGAAATTCTAGATTCCAGAGGAAATCCGACTGTTGAAGCCGAGGTAACTCTCGACAATGGAATTACCGGTAGAGCTGCAGCCCCTTCAGGCGCATCGACGGGTGTCAGAGAAGCCATTGAACTGCGTGATGGTGACAAGGCAAGATATCAGGGAAAGGGCGTTCTGAAAGCTGTTAAAAATATTAATACCCATCTTGCTGAATGTGTTCTGGGTAAAGACTGTAATGATCAGGCTGCTCTTGACCAGGCCATGATTGAACTGGATGGAACTGACAATAAGAGTAACCTGGGAGCTAATGCGATATTGGCTGTATCTCTTGCTAATGCACAGGCAGCTGCTCTAACAGCTAAAAAGCCACTGTATCAATATTTAGGTGGTGATGAAGCTGTGACTTTGCCTGTACCAATGATGAATATCATTAATGGTGGGGCCCATGCAGATAACAGTGTTGATTTGCAGGAGTTTATGATTTTACCGGTTGGAGCTCCTACATTTTCAGAATCATTACGCTATGGTGTAGAAGTATTTCATTCACTCAAATCTGTATTATCTGCAAAAGGTTTAAATACTGCTGTCGGTGATGAAGGTGGTTTTGCCCCCGATCTATCATCCAATGAAGAAGCCATCGAAGTAATTCTGCAGGCTATTGAAAAAGCGGGTTTTAAAGCAGGTGAAGATATTTGTCTTGGACTGGATGTGGCAAGCTCCGAGTTTTATAAAGATGGCAAATATATTCTTGCGTCTGAGCAACGGTCATTTAATTCTTTAGAATTTACTGAATATTTATCCGGCTGGGTTGATCAGTACCCAATTATCACTATAGAAGATGGTATGGATGAAAGTGACTGGGATGGATGGGCTGCTCATACCGAAGTTTTAGGTAAGCGTGTACAGTTAGTTGGTGATGACTTATTTGTAACTAATACAAAAATTCTGCAGCAGGGAATTGACCGTTCTATCGCAAATTCCATACTCATAAAATTTAATCAAATCGGTACGTTAACTGAAACTCTTAATGCTATTTCTATGGCTCATAATGCAGGATACACAGCTGTTGTTTCTCATCGCTCTGGTGAAACAGAAGATGTGACTATTGCTGACCTGGCTGTAGCAACCAATACAGGGCAGATAAAAACAGGTTCTCTATCGCGCTCTGACAGAGTTGCCAAATACAACCAGTTATTACGTATTGAGTCCCAGTTAGGTGATCGCGCAGTTTTCCCTGGAAAATCTGCGTTTAAAACTCTTTAATACTGTAGTCATCAGGTAAACGGATGCGCCTGTTGATTATGGCATTAATTATCGTTTTTCTGGGGCTCCAGTATCGCCTTTGGTTTGGCGATGGTAGCTTATCCGAAGTAGTTCAGCTTACGGCTGAACTGGAATTGCAAAAGAAAAAAATGTTGGAGCTCGAAGAAAGGAATCGTAAGCTTGAAGCACAGGTTCTTGATTTGCAAGGTGGACTGGATGCTTACGAAGAAAAGGCGCGTAATGATCTTGGAATGATTAAAAAAGGGGAAACTTTCTTTCAGATTGTTTCTCCTCATTCATCTTCTACAGGTAATTGATTTAAAAGTTATCTCTTAAATAGCAAATTTTTATCGATAAAAACTTAAATAAAATTTTATGCAAAGTTCTGAACAGTATTGGGTAGTAATACCTGCGACCGGTACCGGTCAGAGAATGCAGGCATCCTGCCCGAAACAATATTTAGAACTATGTGGAAAAAGCATCTTGCTGCATACGCTGGATAATTTATTGTCGCATCCGCAAATAACAGGTGCCGTTCTGGTATTAAACAGCACGGATGAATACTGGGAAAAACTAAATTATCAGCATACAAAACCACTATTATTCTGTACCGGCGGGGAACATCGGCAGCATTCAGTTTTTAATGGATTAAAGAAATTACAGCAGCTCACGGGAGATAATCCGTATGTGTTAATTCATGATGCTGTCAGACCTTTTGTTTCGCATTCTGATCTGGATCGTCTGATTGATGCATTACAAAAATGTGATGATGGTGCTTTATTAGGGGTGCCGGTCGCCGATACTCTCAAGTATGCGGATGATAGTCAGCATGTAAAAAGTACCCACCCCAGGGAAAACTTGTGGCGGGCTTTCACTCCTCAGGCATTCAGGCTGGATAAAATTTTTTTAGCGCTAAATCATGCAATTGCCAATAATTTAAATATTACCGATGATGCTTCAGCGATGGAATTGATGGGGGCTTATCCTTGCCTTGTGCAGGGCGATGGAGATAACATTAAGATAACAACACCACAGGATTTATTGTTAGCTGAAAAGTTACTCTATGTTAATAATTAAATACCTACTAATGTCTATTGAATAGAATATTAAATTTAGCTAATATACTGTTCATTTTTGGGTCTGCATTTATTGTATCTAGCTAACTTGCAACAGGTAAGAGGATTAAAGATTTTCGTTAAACTTACCAGGTAGTGAGTCTTGACAGATTTTTTCATATTAAACTTAAGGAACAGGTTTTTATTATGTTTTCAGATACCTGGTTAAAACAGTTTTTAAAGCTCTGGAATAATAGTCTTGAATTAGTAACGCTACTTAGACAGGAAAATTTCTCAGCAGTAATAGGGTATGGACTGGTTGAGGATAGATACCCATTGTTTGTGCTGGTGATCAATTCAGGGCGACTTGTTAAGATTATGAGATATCGTCAACAGTCACTGGACTGGGATTTTCGTGCTTCCTCTGAACTCTGGGAATCAATGATAGAGAACCCTCCGGGTATTCCTCAACTGGGTTTAGCCTATACACAAAAGCGCTTGATTTGCCGTAAAGGTAATTACAGTTTAATGCTGAAAAACAGTAATTTAAGTAAAGCATTTGCAGCTAGTTTTAAAATAATGCATCAGGTTGAGATGACCTGATATTCGGATATTGGTAAAAAATAAATGATTATAAAGTTTCCAAAAGTCTCAACTATTGTCTTTAGTTCAGTTTTGTCACTGTTTTGTGTGCAAGCACAGGGCTGGCAGTTAATGACTGTTGAAGCAGCTGAGTTTGGTAGCAAAATCAAAATAGGTGGAACCGTCATTCCCTATAAAGAAGTCACTTTATCGGCACAGGTACCCGGACGGATTCAATACATAGCGGGTTCTGAAGGCGATTACTTTCAGAAAAACAATTTATTATTGTCCATTGATGATGATGATCTGGTGGCACAACGCCGGGCTGCACTTGCTCAACTGGCCAATGCAGAATCTAGTTTACGTAATGCCCGGGTGCAATATAACCGGGAACTTATTTCGCCCCGGATGGAGAGTACTGGTTCTATGCCGGGAATGGGTATGCCCTCTTTATTTGATAACCTGTTTACCCGTAACATGGGGAATGCGATTGGGTACGGAAATCAGGATATGGAAAAATATGCCGATCTGTATTCATCGGGATCACTGGTTAAAAACGCGGAATCTACCGTGTTAAAATCACGCTCAGCTCTTGAAGAGCTGGATGCAAAACTACGTGATGCCAGAGCGATAGCGCCATTCGATGGAAAACTGGTACGAAAGATGGTGGAAGAGGGTGATACAGTTCAGCCTGGAACACCTTTACTAAAGTTTGCGCATACTCAATATCTTCGAATTCAGGCTGAAATACCTGCAAGACTCATTTTTGGTCTGAGCAAAGGTAGTCTGGTTGATGTCAAGCTGGATATCAATAATACATATACTAAAGCGAAGGTCGCGCAGATTTATCCGGTTGCAGATAAACAGAAGCACACTGTCACGGTCAAGTTCGATTTGCCTGAAGGCACTGCCGGAGGACCGGGTCTGTATGCTGAAGTAACCATTAATGACACAACGGCATCGAAAAAGCCGGTACCGGTTATTCCGAAAGATGCGGTGCTTTATAGAGGTAGTTTACCCAGTGTTTTTATTCTCAATAAAGAGAATAAGGCACGTATGAGACTGGTTAGACTGGGTGCTGATTATGATGAATTAAGAGTTACCGTACTATCAGGTATTAAGGCAGGTGATCGTATTATCAGTGCACCACCTAAAACCATTAAATCTGGCTGGACTCCTGACAGTATTCCTACCGGCAACGGCGGTTAGTTTTCCTGCTTTTCTGCAGACTTTAAAGTCGCAGTTGGGGCACTTCTTAACGAACGCAATAAATTTTTATAGCCACAATGACAGAACAACTTAATTCCGAAAATCAGCAGGAAAAATCGCTCGGTATAGCGGGTGGATTAGCTAAGGCTTTTATCCATTCTCCTCTGTCTCCTATGTTGCTCATAGCCTGTTTTATTCTGGGTATTATGGGTGTAATTATGACCCCGCGCCAGGAAGACCCTCAAATTTCTGTACCGATGGTGGATATTTTTGTGCGCTATGACGGAGCCTCAGCGCAACAGGTATCGAGACTGGCGACAGAACCGCTTGAACGCATGTTGAATGAAATGAGTGGTGTCGATCACGTATATTCAGCATCAATGCGTGGAAAAGGTATGGTAACCGTTCAGTTTGAGGTGGGAGAAGAGCTCGGGCCATCATTGGTAAAACTGTATGACAAAATCAGTTCGAATATGGATAAAATTCCGCCGGGTGTTGATCAACCACTGGTTAAACCAAAAGGTGTAAATGATGTTCCTGTTGTCACACTTACCTTATGGTCTAATGTACAGGATGATTCGGTTATCAGGCTGACCGCTCTGGATGTGTTACAAACCATCAGTACTGTAGAGAATACCAGCCAGGGATTTGTCGTTGGTGGACGATCAGATCAGTTAAAGATTGAAATTTTACCGGAAAAGCTTTCCGGATATGATATCAACCTGGAGCAAATTGCAAATATCATTAAAACCGCAAACAGTGAGTTAGGCCTGGGACAGATTGAGTCTGATAATCTAAGTGCTACTGTTTACACTGGCGCATTCCTAAAAACAGTGAGCGATATCGAAAGCCTGGTTGTCACTATAAATGATGGATCACCAGTGTATGTTCGAGATGTCGCTCATGTGACTGCCGCACCATCAGATGCTAAAAACCTGGTGAACTATTATAACACCCCTGCGAATAAGGTTGCTGGCGATGAAGATGCCTACTCTGCTTCAGCTGTCACTATTGCTATTGCCAAGAAGAAAGGGTCAAACGGGGTTAAAGTGGCTGAAGATATTTTAGCCATGGTCGATACATTAAAAGGTACGGTTATTCCCGATGATATACATGTATCGGTTACTCGTGATTATGGTGAATCAGCCAAACATAAGGTAAATGGTTTAATATTAAAGCTGTTTATAGCAACCGCGATTGTTGTTGTACTGATCTGGGCAGCGTTAAATTTCCGATGGGAACCTGCTCTGGTAGTTATGATCGTTATTCCGGTGGTCATTCTGGTAACTGTTTTTTATGCCTTACTCACCGGTTATACCATTGACCGGGTGAGCCTGTTCGCGCTGATTTTCTCAATTGGTATCCTGGTCGACGATGCTATAGTGGTGGTGGAAAATATCTATCGTCGCTGGATAATTGATGAAAGTACCGATACTTCAATTGCTATTGATGCTGTGCGTGAAGTGGGAAATCCTACCATTCTGGCCACCCTGACTGTTATCGCAGCCTTATTACCTATGGGATTTGTGCGAGGTATGATGGGTCCGTATATGGAGCCTATACCTGCTTTAGGTTCTTTTGCCATGTTATTCTCGGTATTTGCTGCTTTTATGTTTACCCCCTGGCTGGCAATGCGTATCAAACCTTCGATGAAAAAGCTTAAGCAAATGGAGGAGTCTGAACATCGACAAAATGAATGGTTAGGGAACCTGTTCAAGAAAATACTGATTCCTCTGATTACCAGTAAAACCAAAGGACGAATTTTTCTGGCCAGTTTATTTATTGTATTCTTTTTATGCATATCACTTTTTTACACTAAAAGTGTACCGGTAAAAATGTTACCGCTGGATAACAAACCTGAATTTAATGTTGTAGTGAATATGGCTGAAGCAACAGCGCTGCCCATTACTGCTAATGTAGTGAATGAACTGGCCGATGTTATTCTGGAGCTGGAAGAAGTCACTTCAATTCAAACTTATGTCGGAACTTCTTCGCCTTTTAATTTTAATGGGCTGGTACGGCATTATTATCTTCGTACCGAACCCTGGCAGGCTGATATTCAGGTCCAGTTATTAGCTAAAAAAGATCGTACACGCAGTAGCCATGAAATAGCGGAAGATGTACGCGAACGTTTACAGGCCGTTGTTAAGGATAACGAGAAGCTGCGAATTCAGGTGGTAGAGATGCCACCCGGACCACCGGTGTTACAGTCTGTAGTGGCAGAAGTTTACGGACCGGATGACGAGATTCGCCGTCAGGTAGCTCGTGACCTGGAGCAGAAATTTATTGAATCTCCTAACATTACCGATGTCGATACACTGATAGCGGATGATTACAAAGTCTGGCGTTTTAAAGTTGATACTCAAAAAGCTCTGAGGCGTGGGATTTCTGTCGATACCATTAATAGAATTTTACAAATGTCATTGGGGGAGTTCGTACTGGGTGATGTTAAAAGTGGGATCAAGTTAGAACCTACCTTTATAGTTATTCAGGTTCCTATCGAAGTTCGAGCTGATTTGGCACGATTAAAGGAAATGCCGGTACCCAGCAGGACCGGTAGCAGTGTACCGTTGGGTGAACTGGGTGATTTCTACCAGTTAGATGAGGAAAGTATTATTTATCATAAGGATCTGCGGGCGGTAGAATATGTCACTGGTGAAACTCTCGGCAAGTTGGGGGCTCCAATCTACGGCATGTTTGATGTTATCGATTCGCTGGAAAATTATACTGCTCCAGACGGTATTAAGCTGCAGGGAACCTGGACTGCACCACCTGACTCTGATGCTCAATCGGGATTTGAGTGGGGTGGAGAATGGACTGTAACCTATGAAACATTCCGTGATATGGGTATGGCATTTGGCGCGGCAATCATTCTAATCTATATGCTGGTGGTAATGGAGTTTGGTAATTTTAGTTTGCCGGCTATCATTATGGCACCTATACCCCTCACACTGGTTGGTATTATTCCCGGGCACTGGTTATTTGGAGCTGAATTTACGGCTACCTCGATGATAGGATTTATCGCACTGGCAGGAATCATTGTCAGAAATTCTATTCTATTAATTGATTTTACCAAACATGAAGTCGCAGCCGGGCGTCCGGTAACCGATTCAGTTTTACTGGCCTGTAAAGCCAGGACACGACCGATCGTCGTTACGGCTCTGGCATTAGTTGGTGGATCAGGTGTCATTATTTTTGATCCAATCTTTAAAGGAATGGCTATATCTTTGGCATTTGGTGTATTGGTGTCCACGATTTTGACGTTGGTCATAATTCCTTTAGGGGCAATAACGGTGCGCAAATCTTTTGCCGAAAAATCACTCGATTCGGGTGGTGCTACGGTGTATGCAGATTTACCCTACGATCCAATTTTAGAAGGTGATTACACTGTAGAAAAGGATGATGATTCAGAAAAAGGGTTTCTTGATTACATTTCAATTGTATTGTCCTTTATGTGGATATTTTTAATTTCCATGTTACTTGCGTTACGTGATTTTACTGTTGATTTTTTGCGAGCAATAATGCGTCTGTTAACAAAAAATAGTGACGAGAAAAAAGTTACGCCAGTTGTCAAACCAACGTTAAAGAAAACAGAAGAATACAAAGCTCCAATAAAAGATATTGAAGATAAGCCTGTAACAACAGGCTTATCTGGTGCTGAATCGGTGGATGAGGCCAGTCAAAAAGATAACGCAAACCCTGTTATTGCCCCCGCAATGGATAAAGAACCAGAACCAGTTGATGAAGAAACAAAAGTTTCTCGTAGTAATAAAGTTCAGGATGAAGTTCCGCCGGTTAACAGGAAAGTTTCTGTTAAAAAGGCGTCCGCCCCAAAACAACCCGTTACTTCAGCGGTGAAAAAGAAAGCGATAGTAAAAAAACAGGCGGCTCAAAAGGCTGAGGTTAAAAAAGCAACTCCGGTTAAAAAATCTGGTCGTAGAGGTATACGGCTTAAATCGGATATTGATGATGAGTGAGGTTGGAAAGATAAGGCTCATGGTAACAACTAAACTTACCTTTATATCAGTAGGCCTGCTGTTACTCGCCGGATCGGTAATTGCTGAAGACTATGTTCCTCCGCCAACAGGGCCTTATCAATCCTCGGTTATTATCAACAAAGATAGCGTTAATTCAGGTAGCTCGGGCCAGGTTTACAGGTTCCCATCAGATATTATGGTTCAAACTGAACATAAAAAACCTCCTTTAATAACTGAAGCTAGCAGGTACGAACCTGAGCAGATGCTAAGTTCAAAAAAACTAATAGTACCTGAAGAGACAATACCGGTAAAAAAATATTCATTGCCGGTTGTAACTCCGCCAGTTAAACCCCTTGCCGGAAATATTTCAGGAAATCCATGGGCAGTGGACAATGCGATCTTCCCAAATAGCAATGTCGGTAATGGTGGCTATCCGCAATATCAATATCAGGGAAACTGGAATAACCCGCAATACTCATATCCCCAGCAATATCCATATGGATATAATAATCAGAATAATTTTATGAATAACCCTTTTAGCGGCATGCCTTCGCCCTGGTCTACTATGCCCATGCAACCTTTTTTTTCAGGCAAATAAGTAATGAATAAAATAATATTAACTGGAGTTCTGTTATTGCTCTCATCTTCAGTTTTTCCAGAAGCCAGTATCGATAATCAACATCAGGATCAGACCTATCTGTTGGTGGCTCCCGGCACAGTAACAGGTAAAAGTGGTCAGGCCGAAAACCATTCTCCCAGGGTTCTCCCGACTACCCCCAACGAGCGGACTCATTTCCGCCAGCAGCCGGGTAGATATAAGTATGTAGGAGAAGGTAAAAAGTTTCGTCAATTCGGACAAAAACCTGGTCAGAATAATCCATGGTTTGAGGATTATAATATGGGCTACCCACGTAATATGTCCCCATCCAGATCGCATCCGATTACTAATCCCTGGCAGTTAGGTGGAATGCCTCCTTTACATGATTTGCAGATGGAAGGTCAGCAATCCTTTTCCACCGGCGGTGTATCGCAATATGGTTCTGGAAATTATTCCGGTTCTAATAACTATTATCCAGATTTTCCAGATGGTATTTATCGAGATACAAATCCCGCTGCTCATTCATTACCCGGACGTAACAATGGGTTTATGCCAGGTTTAGGTGGGGATAATTTTAACTTTCCATTTACGCCTTTTGGGATGTTTTAAAATGAAAGCTTTTAGTTTTTGGATGCTTTTGCCGGCCTGTTTTTTTTCTGCTTATGCTGAAGCCTTACAGTTCACTGCGAATGCTGTTATGTCTACCCCTGGAAGGGCAGACGTTTCTACCTTTTTATATTATTCAACGGGCAGAATTCGTAAAGAATTTTTTTATTATGGTGAACCGGTAATTCAAATACTGGATGTCAATAAACACACCAGTTTAATGTGCTTTACTGAACAACAGTTATGTTATGAAAATAAAACACTGGAAGAAATTAATATCGGCATTGAAAGCTCCATTAAGTCTCCCTGTGAAAAAAACGCTGCTTTAATTTGTGAAAATCAGGGAATCCAGGAGCTGAATGAACGTAAAGCAACAAAGTGGAAGATTACAGCTAAAGATGGAGAAAAAGAGAACATTTCAAATTTATGGCTCGATACCGAATTAAACATCCCTGTGAAACAGACCTTATTTAACGGGACAGTTATCGAGTTGAAATGGCTTGGCGACGAAATGTTAAATAATCGTCAAACCGATAAATGGATACAGCAGATTAAGTTAGCGAATGGAGAAGTACAGGAAAGTTTTCAGTGGTTCGATAAAGAATTGAAAATCAGTATTCGTGAAACATTTTCAAATGGTAATTCTCAGGAACTACAGCATATTGTCGTTGAAGATCTAGAAGATAAATTATTTTCCATGCCGGTAGGTTTCGATAAAAAAAGCATGGAAAATATTCAAAATTATTCAAAGAATTCTGCTAAAAAATAGAATAACCACCGGTAAACAATAAAAATATTAAAATTGTTCGGTAAATATGTGATTTTTATGTATTTTGTGCGGACGAACTAATAATTAAATGGCATTATATTTAGCCTGTAGAAATTAACAGAAGAAAGACGTAGCGTATGATTACAGTCATTGGAAATTTGAAAGGTGGTACCGGCAAAAGTACCGTGGCATTCAACCTGGCTATCTGGTTAAAAATTAAGAAAGGGTCCGTCACTATATTTGACCTCGATCCACAGAAAACTCTATCCGATGTCGTAGATATTCGTGAAGAAGAGGGATACGACCCAGACCTCGAAGTATTTGATGATGTTACAGCTTTAAAAGCCTGGAAAAATAAAAAGTCTGAAGTCATCGTTGATGTTGGAACAGCTGATTTTGAATCGATGAAGCTGGCTCTCAAGCTGGCCGATAGAATTGTGGTTCCCGTTCCACCGAGTCAGGCTGATATCTGGTCAACTCAGAGATTTATCAAAATCATTCGAGATGAATGTGGAGGCATCAATAAAATTCCAGACATGCTTGGTTTTATCAATCGCGCTGATACTCACAGGGGAGTCAGAGAAACTGATGAAGCAGAAGAAGCGTTAAGCTATTTAAAAAGCATTCAGCATATAAATTTACGTCTGTATCAAAGAACTGCGTACAGACGGTCATTTAGTGAGGGTCTGGCTGTATTTGAAATGCAACCGACCAGCAAGGCCTCTAAAGAAATTATAGAGCTTGCGAAACACCTGTACCCAAAAGGCAAATAGGCTGATTGATGGAGTTATATAAGTTATGAGTTTTGGTCGCTGGTTACTGGTTCATAGCTTTTCTATTTTCCTGCTATTTCTGTTCTTTTTTAGCTATGTATACAGATCTGAGCTTCAACTGGCAACGGCTTATCAACAGTTATTAAATCTTGATTCTAAAGCGGTAATTAAAGCGCCGGCAGAAATTAAATCTCAGCAGTCAGCAGCAGAGCCGCAGGAAAAACCGAACGAACTGGTTAAACCCGTTGTGGAAACAACTGCAGCAAAACAAATTGATAAGGAAAGTTACCAAAAAACACCTTCAACGATGGATCCTTTACCAACCGTGTCTACCATTCCAGCTAAACCTTTAAAACAGGTAGAACCCGCCAGGCAATCACCATCTGATGATCGTTTATTTCAGGCTCGACAGGCCTATTGGGATAAAAAATATGCAGAATCTATTTATATTTATCGTCAATTAATTCAGGAAAACAGTTTCAATCCTGATTATCTTGGAGAGTTGGGTAATATTTATTATTCACTCAATGATAATGAAAATGCGTCACGCTTATACTATCAGGCAGCGCTACAGTTTATTGAACTGAAAGAAATTGACCGCGCCCGTTCGCTGGTTGCTCCAGTCATCGCCATGAATCGAGAGTTGGGAGAGCAGTTGAAATTAAAGCTTCAGTAAAATTATTATATAATTCAATGGATGAATTTATTTTTTGAATAAAGTTGCATGATTCTATAGTTATTTTCAGGCGTATGCTGCTACAGTAAGGCTTAAAAGTACATCATTTTAGATTTTATCGTGCTGTTTTAGTTAAAAAAGATGCTCTTAATCTAGATTAATTAAAGCAGGTTAAAATTATGTAAAGCAGTCATTAGAAAATCGCTATTTATCAAATTTATGTTTATACTGTAAAAGCTTGGTATTAGTTTTAAAACCTAACTTTAAGTTCTTTAATCAGAGTCAATTTATGAGTAATTCAGAATTAGAAAAAAATCCATCAATAAATCTTGATACTGGATGCATGGAACGTCTGGCTGATACTTTTGAAAGTAGTGCTAAACGTTGGGAATTAGTTGTTTATCCATCAATGGTAGCATTTGTTGTGCTAGCCGTTTATGGCTTTTACCTGATTTATACCCTGTCACGAGATGTTCATAACATGACATTGACCTTAACCACGTTGACTATTTCGGTCGATAGAAATATGAATGATATGACTAACTCTATTAGAACGATGGATCACACAATGGTTAAACTGGGTAATAACATTGGCAATATGGATGGAAACATTAAATCCATGACCCAGAATATTGCATCCATGACACAAAATACCAATGCTATGGCTACTTCGACTTACTACATGCAGCGAAATATTCGTGATGTGGCGCGTCCTATGAATATAATGAGTCGATTTATGCCGTAAATCGGCCATTTACATTTATCAGCCATTTTCATTTATACGTTATAACTCTCCTAGTTACTGGTTATGTTCAACCCAAGAAAAGCAATAGAAAAGCGGCTTAAAAACCTTGAAAAGCATTTGGAGCAAGAGAATCCTCTTCTTATTGAAGCAGTAAAAAGCTTTAAAGATCTTGATAATATAGCCTATCGTATGGGCTTGATTTCACGTGATGAATCATATGCTACGCAGATTCCCTGGTGGCCATTAATTTCTATACTGGGTACCTTTTCTGCCGGTAAATCAACTTTTATTAATACTTTTCTAGGGACAAAGTTACAGACCTCTGGTAACCAGGCAGTGGACGATAAATTCACCGTAATTTGTTATACCAATGATAATGAGAGTCGGGTTTTACCTGGGCTGGCACTGGATGCTGACCCACGATTTCCATTCTTTAATATTAGTGAAGATATTGAAAAAGTAGCGCCTGGAGAAGGGGAGAGAGTTAATGCTTACCTTCAGCTTAAAACCAGTCCCACACAGCCCATCAAAGGTAAAATCCTTATCGACTCTCCTGGATTCGATGCCGATGCTCAACGTAACTCTACTTTAAGAATTACCGATCATATCATCGATTTATCAGATCTGGTGCTGGTCTTTTTTGATGCAAGACATCCTGAACCCGGTGCGATGAAAGATACCCTGGAGCATCTTGTTTCAAAAACTATACAACGCACAGATTCAACAAAATTTATGTATATTTTGAATCAAATAGATACTGCTGCAAAAGAAGATAACCCTGAAGAAGTAGTTGGTGCCTGGCAACGAGCATTATCACAAAGTGGTTTAACGGCTGGCAAGTTTTACATGATCTACGATGAGCCTTCAGCTGTCAGTATTAATGATGAAAAGCTTCAAGATCGTTTTAAGACTAAAAAAGATGCGGATCTGAATGCTATTTATGACCGTATGCATCAGGTAGAAACTGAAAGGGCTTACAGAATTATTGGCGCTTTAGATAAAACAGCTGCAAGTATTGAAAATAAGGTAGTTCCTGTGCTTAAAACCGCCATTTTAAAGTGGACTAAACGTGTTCTGATCACTGATGTAATTATCTATGGCTTGTTGTTAGGCGTTGCCAGTTATTTTATAACCACTCAGAATGCCTGGGCTAATTTAAACCCATCGGCACTCATTGACGCATACAATAGTAGTCCTTTAACCGGTTTACTCACATCGATACTTATATTTATAGTTTTCTTCAGTATTCATATATTTAGTAGAAGGGTTTGGGCTGCACGAATTTCACGGTTGTTACCACGTTCTGATATGCCGGGTAATGTGGTTACGGCTTTTGAAAAGAATACGAGATTCTGGAGGAGTATTTTTCATACGTCTCCTCATGGCTGGAACAGAAGGGTAGCGCGCAAACTAAAACAGGTAACTGAAAATTCCGGATTGTTTGTACAGAGGCTAAATGATAGTTTTGCTAATCCATCAGGCCAGCCAGTTAAAGTTAACACAACTGCCGAAACGGTATCAGTTCCTCAATCGGCAGCTGCAGAAAAAATTACGATTTAAAACGTAATCAGACGACGTTATCATTCCTGAGCTTTTGATTGACAACAGCTTGCTTAAGAAAAGTTTAAGTGGTGCCCTGTTTACCTCAGACTTACAACAACTAAAGTTAAATTATATAGTTCCGATTTTGAGCTGGCCAGTTTCGACTATTAACAGTTCGGTATTTCATTTTAATATCATTCAAATGTAGTAACGATAGTTGCTTTTTGATTTTAGCCCTGTCTTTCAAGCGGTATGAATCATTTAATCATTACAATTAGTGCTATCACAAATAAAACTACAAATAGCAAAGGTTTAATAACCGACATCCAGTCATCTTTAGTCCCTTTAGGACTGTTTTTAGAGGCGTGTTTAAGGCTGGGGTAAAGCATAACCATCATCGCCACCAGGAATAAAGCTGATATAATTTTTAACCAGTCCATAACAAATTTCCAGTTATTTTCACTCTACTACAACCCCATCTGCTTGAGGAATAGAGTATAAAAGGTAAAAAAAAGCCGCTATTAAAATCAACAGCGGCTTATTGGATTACAGTAATATAGACAGTTTAATCGTCTGAAAATACACCCAGAATATGTAACAGGGCAGTGAAAATATTCAGTATAGATAAAAACAGGCTAGCAGTTGCCATGATGTAGTTAGTTTCTCCACCATGGATTAATGATGATGTCTCAAAAAGGATCAAACCGCTCATAACAAGAATAACACCAGCACTAACTGCGAGAGCCAGGGCTGGAATACCTAAAAAGATATTTGCAAGGCTCGCTCCGATTACGACGAATAATCCAACCATCAGGAATCCGCCCATAAAGCTGAAATCTTTACGGGTTGTTAGAGCGTATCCTGACAAGGCGAGGAAAATAGCGCCTGTACCGCCCATGGCTGTCATTACTACGGATGGGTTAACTGCGAGATAATGAGATAGTAGCGGTCCCAGGCCATACCCTAATAAACCGGTAAAGGCAAAAATAACAGGTATTCCTGAAGCTGTATTAGCTGTTTTTGGTAATACGAACCAGAGTAAAACAATGGCCAGAATATTAGCACCAAGAGCCATGCCAAAAGAAGCACCTGTAGCGACACCGATAAAAGCAGTTATTGCACTGAATACCAGTGTCATCGATAACAGAATATAAGTGTTTCTGATAACCTTGTTAGTTTGAATAACCGACGCTTCAGAGCGTTCGATAGTCGTATTTAATTGCATGTATATCTCCGCTAATTTATGAATAGTGTTTTGACACCGTTGAGTCATTCTAGGTTCCCTGTAAAACCATATCAAGTAATAAAATAATATTAAAACTTATACCTGACAAATGATGAAAACCTGCTGATCAATTTTTTACATCAGTATAATAAGAGATTGTGGCGAAAATTTATAAATCAATGCTAATTAATTGTAAAAACAAAGTGACACTTACTTTTAAATGATTATAATATCGCGCCTTCGAATGTCTGTTTTTTAGTTTCATAGTCGTTCGGAATAGTGCAGCGGGAAACCGACGCATGAGTTACAAATCTAACGGGTTTGTAATGTTAAGTTACCATCGAAGTAATACAGGAGAGCTGGCAGAGTGGTCGACTAAATTGTCTGGAACAATTTAGCACATGAAGCGTAGCGGAATGCCCCGGAGGGGTGTAGGGCAGGAGCCCGGAATAATGCGGTGGGAAACCGACGCATGAGTTACAAATCTAACGGGTTTGTAATGTTAAGTTACCAT
>CALCSG010000066.1 GCA_937894085.1 uncultured Gammaproteobacteria bacterium
AATAATGTGATAAAAAAACGGGGATAACCCATCATTTATTTTGGTTACTCTCACCTGAATCGATTGATATAATGTGTCAAAGTCATTTTTCTTATCCAGTAAAATTGGCACGAACTTTACAATAGGCCCACTTGCCTGATTTATTGTAAACTGTCTCTTCCTTTCAAATTTTTGCTTTTCACCATCAACTTCTGGAAATATTATTGATGTACACACCATGTAGTTAGTTCGGACACCACCGGTTCCCCCTGACAGGTCACCTGAGTTTGTAACAGCCTCACCAAAATACATCGATTCAGGCTTACGTTTACTGGACAGTGCTTTAATGTATTTATCACCTACTCGTATATAATCACGAGATACCTCAATATCATTATCATAGTCCAGTACCTGGTTACAGAGAGGTTGATCTTGATCCCACAGATTTACATGATTTCTCCAGGTGGTACCTTTACCCCAGTTAAAAACGGTGTTCATAAATCTTACCCACTCTTCAGCAGTTAAACTGGATGGGTACAGATGAATATTTTCAAGCGTCGTTCTCGCTTTCGTTTGTAATACCCTCAGCTCTTTATAATCCTTTTCGCTTGGTTGGTTGCCTGATATTGGCACTTTAAAAGTGATATACAATTTTAAATCATGCACAGTACCCAGGTTATAGATACCTGCTTTATCGTTCAGTACTAACGGTTCATCTGTGTGTGTTTTCAGAAATGTTGATCTTTGATCAATGAACTCTTCATACAACTCGTGTTTATACCCTTCCCTCAATGACTTCATGTAAGCCATTTGTTTATTGATGTCGGGTGATCGGTACAGGATAACCTGCATTTCCGTATTCGAAGGGTAGTTTTCATTAAGCAATGAGTTTACCTGTTGCTCAATTTTCTCATCTGCACCGCTCAAAGGCTGGCATACAAAACCAAATCCCATTCTTCCTTCTTCGCATAAGAATGTATTTCCTTCAGGATCAAACGACAAAACAGGAAATAGTTTTGCTGCGCGTAATTCTTTTTCAATTAATCTAAATCTTCTTTTTTCTTTAAATGTAAAAAATTCGCTCATAGTTTTATCCTTTTTTAACTTACTTTGTTTTCGTGTCGGAATTGTTTTTAATGGTGTTTTGTTCGCTAGTGCTAGTGTGTGCCGGTGAATTCTCAGTTCTCAATAAATATGCCATTAAATATTTAATATACCTGCGCCCTGTTTCAACGGTCTTATATTGAGATTCTTCGATATTTTTTTTCTTATCATTCATATTCTAACCAGTCCCAAAAATCATCCCTCATACCGGCCACGGTTCGTCCTGTTGGGGAAAAGAAATACGGTACGGCTCTTATTTTCAGCATTTCAGCCAAAAATAATGTCTTGTCATATAACTTTGTATCGCAATTTTCCTTTGCTACTAATTCGTCCAGCCTGTGTTCTTTTAACAAGTAAAGCGCTTTCGTTTTATCTTCTGCACAAAATAGTTTTTTAGCGAGTCTATTTGAATCTTCCCCGAGTGCAGGAACAACAATGATCTTGAATGTGTACTGAGAAGTTTTTTGTTCAGCTTCTTCAATAAATTTTTTACAGTTTTTACATTTTGGGTCAACGAATGCAATGACCTTTTTTGGACCGCCTGGAATTGTAATGGTGTTTAATTGGTCGATAGGCATACCCATTACATCAAGCTTTATGTGATTAGCGGAATACTTAATTTCTTTTAAGGTGTCTAACGGTTTTTTATGCCACACATCAATCATTTGCCCCTGAATGATGTAGCGACCACGCTCTGAAACGTAATAGATAACGCCATTTTTTTCTATTGCTTTAAGGCTTTTTATTGGAAGGTTAACAAAGCCATCAATCCCTAATTCGTTGGGCACACCTGATGCGACTACGCTGGTTGAAAACAGTAATAAAGTAATTGTGATTATTTTTTTCATATTGACCTTCATAAAAACCGTACCGGCAATTTGCTGGTACGGAAGGTGGTGAACCTACGATTGCTTACTGCAAACCATTGGTCAGTTGGATCATCTGAATTGCTGTTGGGGCATGCTCCAAAGTAGCCGTCATGATGTTATCAATGATGGTAGGAGTATTGTAGAGACCGATGCCTCCGCCCACACCCACTGCGAAAGACATGATAGACTGACGCGCTACACCAGCGATTATTCCGACCAGGATCATTGCACCAGCAGCGATCTTACCCAGAGTACCTTGCATCCAGTCGGTCAGAGTTGTCCACACCGTATCGAATTCAGTACCACCGGTACCGGCCATAACTTCAGGTGTAACAACTGACATCAGAGCAACAGCCGCGATTGTAGCTGCCACTAATGTCTTACCATTATAATTAAACATATATACGTTTCCTGTTAAGGTTTGTGATTAAAAGTTTTTAAACTGGATTGCTCCAGTGGTTTAAAGATCCGTCCATGCTGTGAGGCGACATTTTCGGTTTTCCCAATCACCCACTTGCGCGGTTCAATTTCGGTATAGATATAACCGGGTGCTATTAAAGCGCCGGACTTTACGTCCTCCCAGGTTGAAACCCATATCCTCATGACCTGTGCAGGTGTGCGAATTGGAACTGGTTTATCCGGTATATTCGGCGTAACGAAAGTATCAATAACCGGATCTGTGATTGTTTGTTTAGCAATAACTTTTGTGCCGTCATCTCTTTTAGTGGCAGAGTCAATATCCATATCTGAATCTTTATGCTCAACAAGTGATTTGGGGATTTTTCCTATATTTTGAGGGACTGTTCCCCCTTCGGTTTGATCATAAAGATCTCGGGTTCCAACACAGGTAACGCCACCCGGCAAACCTGAGCATCCATAATCTGAATTACCCCAGGATGCACACCCCGAAAGCGCCAAAAGGCTTAATAACCCAATCGTTAATTTCATTAATTTATTTCCTCTTTGCTAATTTCATGTTTTTAGCTGGCTTAACTGTCAGGCTAAATCCAGAGGTTAAGACGATATCAATTTGTCTGGATGCATCCACTTCAATGACTGGAAATATTGAATCCGCCATATCCATGTAGTAATCCGCGAGCCGACCCAATGCGGCACTGGCACCCACAGAAACACCGTGCTTAATCGCATCTGTTGAATAGTTATCCTGAAATACCGATGTGCTACCGGGTGTACCTGTTTGTATAACTGGCACAGGGCTTGAGCCAAAGGCATCGGCAACACCCGCTGCAAATCCAGCCAGGGCTGTTTTAGCCAATAACGAGCCAGCCTTGGTAACAAGCCTTCCTCGTATTCCCGCCTTACCGTCTTCACCTACACCATAGGCAGGAAAATCTTCTTCGATAACACCACCCTCGTTTGTGATACATGAAAACTTTTCGCCTCTGAGGTACGCTCTTTCTGCACTGAGCTCTCCGTAACCCGAAAGGGTGGCAAAACATTCCTTGATATCAGCGTTATGCAAGTTCGGCATAACCGCATCTTTTTGAATACGCACCAGTACTGGGAATGGATCCTTTTTTGCAGCTCTACCGGTTGGTGCATCCAGTCCATTTAATAAAACACCCGAAACAATTGTGCCTGCAGGCAGGTAAACCACTTCTCCTTCCTCTTCATCATTTATTTCTTGAGAAACACTCTCAGCAGTAAATATTTGTAGACCCCCGCCCGGTAGCGCTCCATTTTTTAAACTGGGAGCGCCTGCGACTGGTGCTGGTGAATTTGATCGTTGCGGTGCTGTACGGAAATAAAAATTGGGATCGGTGTTTAAACCTTCCTCCACATTGATTGTTCGTTTCTTTTGAGGCTCATCATTAATAAAATCATCTTGCGTAATAAATCTGGTTTTATTTTTATCTTTATTATTATTCCCACTTTGGATTGCGGATTGCGTTAAAACTGTATTCGTAGATCCCGGCACTTGATAATAACCTTCTTTAATATCAGCCACTTCCCATCCGATTGTTTTGGCTTTATCAGTCAGCGTTTTCATCTGACCTTTTAATAAAGTAAGCTCACGGGTCATGTCTGGATCATTACCCTTACGACGCTTCATCTCGACTAACTCTAACTTCATGCGTTCAAGCTCTTTCTTTAATCGATCATTCTGTGTATCCACTGACTTTACTTTTGCGTTTAAAGCATCAATACCAATTGTTCTCGTGTTAGAATCAGTTAATACGTTTCTTTCAACCGCTTTAGTCTTACTAAAATTCTGCTTTTCATCACCACCCGTAACGAATGACATAAATAAAAACAATCCTGAAACTGCCAGCACAATAACGGACATTCTTCGATGATTGGGCGACATCGTTTCCCAATATTCTTTAACCTTTTCGCCACCTGGTGTTTTCCTGGACGACTGCTTTGTATCAGAATTTTTCGCCATTATTTATACCCCAGTAATAATGATGGGCGCTTTACCTTTATTTCCTTTTTGTAGTGCCTCTTTTTTGCTACATACACCTCGGTAAGCTCACCTGGATTTAGGGCAATCTTTGGAAAAGACGAAACAGCCGCTACATCCCAGTTACCACAGGTTGACTCGATGAACTCAATAGGATCTGGTGATGTATTTTCAATGACACCGATATGAACAATAAGGTTATGACCTGCTACTATCTGCCCGGAATCAAACATGAATTTCATACCTGTTTGACGACAGTTTGGATGGACCTCTACTGATGACTGCATGAAACGGTATCCGGAGGGGAGTTCACCCAGAGCAAGGTTTTTAAACAGCTTTTCAATCGTGCTTATATAGGGTTGAGACCGCTCCCACTTCTCTGCCCTTTTACTGTGTAAAACTTGTGTACTCGAAGTATTTTTTAGCCTCAAAAATATTTCGCGTGGTGGGATTTTTCTGGGGATAAGTGTTAATGATAATGCCTGCTCTTCACTACCCTTTTCTGTGATAAAAAGCGTGAGAGGTGATTCTTCAGTGGAACCTATGTATAAAACATTGTCACGAATCTCGGTTGTCGCTGGACTCGATGTCGTGATTTTTGGTTCCAGGTAGGGCGTAACAATTCTATTAAGATGCCCTACAGCAACCTGGATAATCTCGTTGACACCCGGCTCCATGGGAATTTTGCTTCTTGCCATCAGGTTTTCCTGACCCGTAATAACCGGGTTTATCGTTACCGGTTTGACCTGCTTTCTTGCAGTGATAAGCTTGGGTAGATTGGCCTTCGCTTTTGCGGCAGGCACAACAGGTATGACTGGAATGTTCGGAGTTTGTGCCCAACCTGATTGACTAGCTATTAAAGCGGATAAAAACAGGATGAATTTATTCATTAATTTCTCCTCTTATTTTCTTCGCGTTGTTGTAGTTGTAACAAAACCCGCTCAGTTTTAGGTTTTCCCTGATAGGTATTGAGATCCATGATCATGGGGGCATAATTGGCTATTTTTATACGATATTCGTAGGTTCTCTCTTGACGGTTTTCATCATCTGCCGAGCCTTTAATAAAGCTATACCCATACACAAATACTTTATCTGATATTTTTTCATACTCGACAAATTTAGGTTCAAACCGGATGCTAATCCTGTCTTGCTTAATGTTTAATGACTGCTCTTCGAGTGAATCGATAACATCTCCGTAAATTGCTGGCGATAAAAGGGGCTTAAGTCGTTCTTTTATAAAAGCAACATTATCCGGTGTTACATTCCCTGAAAGTTGCGCAAAGAACAGCCCCCAGGATTCTTTATATGATTGACTTGATTTACTCTTCGTCAACCAGGCTTCAGACCCAAGAGTTTCTGGTTTAATAATTACAATCGTATCTTTTGTTAACACCATATAAGTAAGCAATAAAAGGGCCACTGCAAGAAAACCATTGAATATTCTGTTCCACTTATTTTCTTCTAGTGATCCTTCCCATGTTTTTACAAATTTTTCCGTGTTCATGGGAAAAATCTCTTAATGTATGGATTGATCATCAGCTTTCCTTTAGGGGGCAAAAAACCGGCGTTATAAAGCATGTGCAACATATACCCATCAGGATTGTTGTCTCTGAAGCGACGGTAGAAGTTTGTTAATACAAGACCAGCTATGGTTAAGATGAGCGCCTGACCGATAAATATTCCAAAGGTCAGACCGATTAAAATGGGTGCCATTTCATCAAGACTCCACATCAATAGATGCGGAGGGTCATCAATCCGACTGGGAATTTTTACTTGTTGCACGTTTTATCTCCGATTGAGTTAGTGGAGATAATTTAACGCATTAAAGGTGGAATGTTATTTTTCTGGAGTACCCGAAAAGGTATTTTTTTAATATTTCTTACACTCTTTTTTGCAGATTTCCGATCATTAGTCCGGCCATTACGCAGATAACCATTATTGAAGCTGGAATAATGGTGGGGTCTAGCACGATGGGTGCTAGGAAAAGGGCGACAAGTCCAATAAGCACATAAATAATAGAGTTAGTACTGTACTGGTGTAACAAAGGAGAGGTATAAGCAAAATTTGTACGCTTTATTTTCCAGGATGCAATGCCATCATATATAGCTGGGGCTAATAAGATAATGAAATATGGAGCCCAGGTTAATAATAGAGCAAACCGGGACAGGATATGATAATAAGCATTGGCTGTTGACTGTAAACGTCCCCCTACCCATTCAAACCAGTTGCTACCCATATCCTTCATACCAACACTTTTACGTCGCTCCTCGATGCTTGGCATTAGGTGGTTATATGCCGCGCTATATACACCTGTTTCTATTAAGCTGGAGTTGTACCATGATCTGGCTTTTTCATGCACCCAGCGAGACTCTTCTGGGCCAAGTCGTATTTCCAGTAATTCTGATTCCTGCTCTATGACACTGGCTGTCCAGTCTCCTGGAAGTAACACCGTGATGATTATAGACTCAAGAGCGATGACCCAGACCAGGAGCCAGATAGGATGATTCATAATTAAACCTTTTCATTACTTGTTTCATGTTTTCCAGTACGATTTTGTCGTATGAAATCGCTTTGAATTCTTTCTCGCTTATTTTCAGGTTCTTGAGCTGCAGAATATCTACATCTCCTTGCCAGTCATTTAATGCTTCTGTCTGTTGTATACCCCAAACCGCTTTACCCTCTTTTCTGGTAATCTGAAATTTACAATAGTTGAAAACTTTCTCCATCAATGCACTCAGTAATACATGCAGGTGTTCATGAGGGTAGTAATAACGATCATTTCTTGTTATTGCGTTAAAGTAGGTATCCAGTGACTCTTGTATAAGTGTGACCACAACCGGTTTATCTCCCAGATAAATAAACCGCCCAAATATATTCAATAAGCGTTGAAATAAATCCTCAGCATTAATCCATTGAACAGTAAAATGCTCAAAGGCATCCTGTCGTTTTGAATCACCATCACAAATATTCTTTTTTGACAGAACTTTTTTATCTGATTCTGGATTATTTTTAATTTTCAATTTATCAATCATTAGTTTGTTAGAATCGGTAAGCGGCCTTTGATTATCTTGCCGCCCGATATCTTTGCGATGTATTCAAGGTTTGGCAACATGCCTAATAATTGAGGTGGAAATAAATCACCCTCTTCTTCCATCAGTCGCTCACCGGTATTGGCTGTGAACATGAGAGGTGATTCGGTTTGCGAGGTTAATCCTTGTGTTCTCATTACAGATTTTAACCGGGTCTTTGGTAGGTTTTCAGTAATAAACTCCTGTGTACCGGGATCTATAACACGTAACGCATAAATGTTATTCAAGTTCCCTAGCACCTGTCTTGCTTTTTCCGTACTGCCCAGTCTTGCTTCAAAGTCTGCAATAGTCTGAGTGGCGATAAAAACTTTCATTTTTGCCCCCCTGCCCTTATTTAAAAGCTGAATGGTTGGTTCGTTAATAACTTCTGCTGCTTCATCGACAAAAATATTGACCGGTTTATTATCTACGCCGAAGTTATATCGATTACCTGCCACACTGACGAGATCACTTAAAAGTAAAGAGCCAATAGCGCTGCCTACGATACTATCCGACAAGGAATCCAGGCCAAAATACGCAACCCCGGCATCCTGAATAATCAATTTATTATCAGTCACGCGACGCATGTCATTTTCATCCGTTGTATCAGGGCTCAACAAGCTAGCCAGGTGCCCTGCAGTGAGCATGTTCATAATGGGTAAAAGATTGGCCACCATTTTTGAGAAGTGTGTTTTGTCATGCTGGTACATTGACAGCAGACCTTCAAGTTCAGAGCTGGCCGAAACGGGCTGAATGACTGTCTTGTAAAATTGAACCATGGTTCTTGCCTGCTTTTCAGGTGTTGAGCCGACAGTTTTCATGAAAGCATCAACCTTCTCCTTTCCATTTCTCAGGTGCTTAACCGCATAAGACTCCACCGCCTTCACAACCATATCTTGAGTACCTGTCTCCAGATATCGTTTAAGCTTTATGAGATTTGGGCTGTCATCGACCATCTCTAAGGCCTGGCAAATATTATTCAGCGCCTGCCATCCGAAAGACTTGAAAGGATCTGCTCCCGCTTCACTGGGTATTAACGCTGCAAGCCGACTTGCCAACTCAGTCACTCTTGTATAATTTTTTAGTGGATCTATCCGGATAGATGATTCCGGAAAAGCGGGATGGAACTGCATAAAGCGATGCTCATCTCCTGCTGCTATACATGCTCTCCGTGCATTGTCTCGTAATTCAATATCGCCTTTGGGATCAATGATAATAACCGCCTCACCCCTCATAATTGCCTGCGATATTAATAAATCAAACAACCTTGTTTTACCTGCCCCGGTGGTTCCGACAATCAGATTTTGACCTTCGGAATGCTCTAAGTCCTGGTACACATCATGTTCTTTGGGTTCGACACCATGTATCCATGTTTGTCCGATTGTATTCTCTTTGTTATTTACTACTGATGTCCAATCACGTTTTAATATTTCAAATACTCGCTGCGCATGTCTGTTTTCCCAGACATATCCGTGACCTAACCATATCGCCTTCTTCTTCGGTTTAATGTATTTGACTAATACATCAAGTTTGATGAATTCTAATTTTCGCCCTTTCAAATGACGTTGCAGGTTATACAATCTCAGCGCTTGCGGCAGGCGTATTGCAGCCATTACCAGGCATATTCCACCCATCCAGTAGAAGGGCTCTTCCGGTAAATTGCTGAGTTGATTTACCCCCATCGCCACAGTACCTGCCGTAATCCAAACCACCGACGCAACACTTTCGTAGTTGGGCCTCCAGGGATTCTCATAGGCCATTGAGTCATGTTCCATTAGATTTTTTCCCGGTAGGTTATTACATTGTTTGACTCATCTAATTTGATTGATGTTAGCTTCTGTAAATATAACTCTAACGGGCCTTCCTTTACGCCGGAAATAATCGAAATATGTTCCAGAACAGTGTCGGTAATTTGATAGGTCTTTACATCACCCTCAACTTTTTCTGTGATGTCGTATTCTCCTATATACTCTCCGTATCCATTGATCAGCTGCTGTATAAACTCAGTCACTACTTGATCAGGCGGCATATCTCCAGTTCTTTTAATTTTCGTCCTCCTGGCTTTAGTGGTTGGAGTTTGCGCTTTTTTTAGTGCCATCTTCTTCTGAGGTAGTCTGCTTGACTCGGGTACCAATTTTATTAATTTCACTGCATAGTCTGACAATATGAGATATTTTTTACCGAGCATGTGGGTAATTTTTCCGCCTGATACTTCATCTAGCTTGAGCAATTTTTCCTCGAACAAGGCATTTAAAACCTGTGCAGGTTCCCCCAGTATTTTTGCCGATGCCGGATAGAGAATTCCGATATCACTGCTGCTTAATTTCTCAATGATATTCTTTGTGACAATGGCTTTCTTTATGTACTTCCATGCTACTGTATTAGGTAGCTGAGCATAGTCCTGTGTTACAGGTGTCTCTTTTTTTACATCCGGTTTAGTTGCATTTTTTTTCTGCCGTACCGAAGGTTTTTTCTCTTCGTCTGATTTATCTAATTGCTTTGCCATGACCTGCAAGTTGGATATATCTTGTCTTTTAGTGTGGATAATTTCATTTCCCGGTATCTCTTCCCGTGCTTCTGTTTGAGTTATTTTTCCAGCCTCTTTATCTACTTCATCCCAGCTGTGTACCGCCTGATATTGCTGTTCATAAACCTCTGTCCGCTGGTAACCCGATTCATCACTCACTATTTCGGACTCTGTTTCAGCAGTGCTCTCTTCAAATTCTGGGGTAGCATTCTTCAATGCCTGACCATATAAAGTGTCTTCATAGGCACTTCCATCAGCCCTGAGTACCGTTGCATTTACAGTGGGCGGTGGTTCATTAGAGAATAATGTTTTAATGCTTGCGAATTTCAGACACTTCAATCCGTTATCAAGAGCCTCTGGATAGATGTGCCAGAACATTCTGCGACCTGACTCCCCTTCGTCGGGTAAATATTCAGCCAACCCTCTCTCTAATAAAATATTCGCTAAATATGACGGATCACCGTTGATGCCTTTGATCTCATCGCGGTGTATCATATCCATCGCCTCTTTAACTGCTGACTCCCAGGATACATAAAGGCCACTTTCCAATACCCAGAAAAGAGCTCCTTTTTCATTGATCAGGTCAATTTTCACCATTCTTCTCAATGCGGATAACAGGTATTTTTCAGCCGTAATGGTGTACGAATACTTAAGTGGAGTTACGCGCTCTAACGCCATATCATTATTAACACTCCTCTGATCAGCGTATATGATCATTTCGGATAACCGGCCTCTGACCAGCTCTTCATCCACTATGGACTCATATAATTCATTAAAGATTTCAACACCCAGAAAGTCCTGGATATCATTTGTTATGATCTGCACCAGGCCGAGTGAGGTCCATTTTTCGTGCAGTTTTTTTCTGTCCTTTTTCCATTCTATAAAATACTCTTTCACGTTATTCGATTTGAACCACGTTTCCAGGCCCATTGTATTTGGGTTCCAACGGTCACCATCTTGATTTGTCACTGAGTAATCGATATAAGGCTTACCAATGTCATGCAACATTCCGGCTAGAAAAGCCGCTAATCTCCACTTGGGCTGGGCAGTGTTTTTTATTTCCGGTAACTCCCTTGAACAAAATTCATATCCCTTGGCTTTTTGCAGTGAAAATAGCCCTACTTCCAGACTATGGTGAAGCAACCCACCGATTTTATTGTGATGATGGTTCTCAGATGCCGGCAGTAAATGTACAAAGGATGCAAATTTATGAATCACTGGTAACACAATTCGATTGAATTCCTCTTTGGGAATTTCGTTAAATTGCTGGATTCGTGTTATCAACTCTTCCTGATCATTAACTAATTCAGCCGATGGCCTTGGACGTATTCCAGTCATGGGGGGCGGATAATTATCCTTATTGGGCCCGACAGAGTGTGGTTCGACCGATACTTTTTTAGAGAATAATGAGAAATTTATAAACATTTCACAGGTTATTGAATTCAGTTACACCTATATTGCCATACAACTTTTTATTCTCTGCCAGTTATAAAACACCTTTTCGGTGTTTTATATCGAATGGCTTTAGGCATAAATGGAAATAGAATAACTAACCAATAATTCATAACCTTAAGGCGGGTATAAATAATGAGATTAGTTAGTTTGATCTTTCTAATGGTTCTGGCTGGGTGCTCAACCAGGCAAGAGTATGACCGGTATTCAGAGTGGAGCCTGAATGATGCAAACTCCATTCTTACTAAAGAAAGTCGAGATACAATACGTGAAAAAACTGTATTATGGACCGAAGAAAAACGAGGTGGGGCCGCTTACAATCAAAAGGGTTATCGTCATGTCCTTTATGCAAGCCGTAATATAAAACGTCTTGATGATCACCCAGCAGTAGCCGATGCTGTGATTACAATAAGTGAAACCCTTGATCCTATTGCACACCCAGGAAAACTTGAAAGTGATGCCATCGACGCAGCCTTTAAATCATATTCTGTTTACGAAACATCCCGTTGGGAGCGCTTTTGTGGTGACGGGAAAATGGATATTAAAGATTGGAATTTCGTTGCAAAAGAAGGACGAGAGTTTGTTCCAGAACAATTAAAAGAAAATTGTAATACACCTGCTTACACTCGTCAGGACTATATATCGGCCTGGCAGGCAACCTGTGATGATGGTAAAGCCACTGAATCACAAGTAATCATTCGGAAAAGCACCATACGACCTCCTGAAATATGTGACATGCATTTACCGGGTGAAGCATGATGCAACGCTATACCAATTTTTACTTTGGTAATCGCTTCTAATTTCTACGGCATTTTTTCTATATCGGATTAGTAATAGTCTTTGTCTTGACTGGCTTTACCAAAAAAACACGATAAGCCTCGTCACTTCAGGTTGAGTTTAGATAGAGTCTGCTCAGTAACTATTTTCGAAGATTCTAGCCAAATAGATACTCCTGCAATCTTCACGCAATGAGATCCGTCGACAAGACCTTCCTAATTGGATCGATAGCATACCTGCCAACCAGTCATTGGCAGTACCTATCCTAAGCGAAAAAAGGAGCCGTAGTAGAACGGCCAGGTTCATCACCAGGAAGATGCTGTTAATCCAGGCTAAGGATGTATCCGCACGCTTCGCCGTATGTAGTTGAGCCGGTAGCCTCTTCCGAAAGGAATGATTCGAGTTGTTGCAGAGTGATCTTGTCTGTCATATTGTTATTGTTTTTCCTTAATTTTCAATCCAAAACCATATATACCGTGATTTTACACGACGATTGAGGATAATTACTCTTCTTCCATTTTATCAAATATCTCCATTTTGAAATTAAAACCTTCATATACCGTTAACATTTTACCAAATTCATCCCACGTAACATTTTTTCCGTCAATTACTAAAAGCGGTAGATTACGCTCATCCTCTAAACTCGAAGTGATATAACCACGCACAACACCCTCATCTGTTATTTCATATTTCATCGAATTATCACATCTGATGTGTTTCTGCTTCATAGCACGTTTAATTTTTTCGAAAAGTTTCTTAAACACGTAAAACAAATCTTCTTCGACATCATCATTTACATGAAACTCATAACCATCTTGAATTCCTTCTTTCATTTCTACAGCCCTGATAATCACCATATTAGGCAATAATCTGATACTAAAATGAAAGGTATGCTCTACACCATCGGTGTCACTTACAGTAATTGGTTCAAATGAAATATGTTCAAAGTTTATTCCTAAATACTCAGCAATAGATTCGTTGTAGCATTTAGTACATAAATAGTCGTATTCACCAGACTTTTGACCTACGAGGATACCATCATGCGATTGAACAACAGAATTACAGGATGAGCATAGAGAATCCTTATCGAAATTTTTCAAAATTTAGTCCTGTTTGGTATTTGGTAGGTAATTGCATATTCTGGTTTTAACCGATCATTTCCAGAAAATACATAATACTCCTTAACGAATAATAAAAAAGATCCATATCAAGAAGCATCCTTCACTAACTGGTACAAATACCCACGACTTATCCCATGTTTCCGCGCTAACTTTGCTTTATTCTTTGTCACAAAAAAACTCATCTTTAATATTCTGAACAACTTCATTAGTAAAGTTTGATCAAAAAATGTCGCACACAAACTCTTTTCTTTAGGGGAGAGATAGTGCGACGAAGTTTATTCAGGTCTAGTTTGGTTTTCAATGTACTTTTTTACTATATCAACAGAATCTCCACCCGTTGAAATCAGACAATAACTTGGTGACCAGAAATGTTTTCCCCAAAGGTATTTTTGTATCCTGTCAAAATAATCTCTTCGTAAGTCCATGCTGAAGTCATTCCCTACCGCCTGTCAGGAATGTCCGATCCTAACACACTAGATATCCACGCTAAATTATCGGGAACGACCGCTTTGTCAAATAAGCAGTCAGTCAGGCAGCGAAACAGAACGATTTAAAACAACT
>CALCSG010000067.1 GCA_937894085.1 uncultured Gammaproteobacteria bacterium
ACATCAACACTATCCGTTGAACCCAGTCTTATCCGCCTGCCATCAGATCTCTGCATGATATTTTCACCCGTTTTTCCGGTTTCTCCGCCATTTACCGCATAAGGAGGTATTCGACGATGACCTGTTAACAGGCTCAACGACATAGATTCTTTAAACCTGGTTTTTCTTATCACGCCATCCCCTCCTTTAAACTGCCCTGCTCCACCAGAATTTTTCCGTATAGAAAATGATTCCAGCAATACCGGAAAACGCCATTCCAGCACTTCAGGATCGGTCAGACGTGAGTTCGTCATGTGCGTATGCACCGCACTACAACCATTGTGCCCATTACTCGCACCTTCACCACCACATAGCGTTTCGTAATATTGATACTTTTCATTCCCCCAGGTCACATTATTCATCGTACCCTGTGACGCTGCTACAAAACCCAGTGCGCCCAGCAATGTGTCGACGATGGCCTGAGAGGTTTCCACATTACCTGCCACTACTGCTGCGGGATAAACCGGATTAATCATGCTATTTTCAGGTAAAATAATATTGAGCGGTTTCAGACAACCTTCATTGAGCGGAATCTGATCATCCACCAGGCAGCGAAATACATACAGCACCGCTGCACGGGTTATCGCTGATGGTGCATTAAAGTTGGTAGCATGCTGAGCACTGGTACCGCTAAAATCGATATCTGCCAGACGTTGATCTTTATGCAACGTAATGCTGACCTTGATCAGGGAACCATCATCCATTTCATATTCGAAGGAACCATCAGATAAAACATCGAGCACCCGACGTACTGATTCTTCGGCATTGTTTTGCACATGCAGCATATAGGCATGCACCACAGGCAATGTATAATGATTAACCATTTTCAGCAGTTCGAGCATGCCTTTCTCACAGGCAGCCAGTTGCGCCTTTAAATCGGCAATATTGGTATCAATATTTCTCGCCGGCCATTCCCCACCACTTAGCAACAGGCGAATTTCATCATCAAGAAAGCATCCGCTATCCACGATTTTAACGTTATCCAGCAGAATACCTTCCTGCACGACACTGCTAGAATCAGCAGGCATAGAACCTGGAGTTATACCGCCGATATCCGCATGATGGCCACGCGAAGCAACATAGAAGATGACTTTTTTAGCGGATTGATCGAATACCGGTTTAATAATAGTCACATCGGGTAAATGGGTGCCACCGTTGTAAGGCGCATTCAATACAAACGCATCACCTTTACGCATAGCCCCCTGGCGTTCTCGAATGACTGTCTTGATACTTTCACTCATTGAACCGAGGTGAACCGGCATATGAGGCGCATTCGCAATCAAATCACCCTGTGCATCAAAAATAGCACATGAAAAATCGAGGCGTTCCTTGATATTCACCGATACCGCCGTATTTTCCAGTACTGACCCCATTTGTTCTGCAATCGACATAAACAGGTTATTGAAAATCTCCAGCATAACCGGATCAACATCAGTTCCGATAGCAACCTGTCGGGATAATGGCTTATAGCGCTCCAGCACGATATTATCTGCTGCAGTCAACTGCCCACGCCAGCCGGGTTCTATCACAATAGTGCCAGTGTGTTCGATAATAACCGCTGGACCATTGATCCAGGTCTTTAAAGGTAAATTTTCTCTCGCATAGAAAGCGGTGCTATTTTCCAGGCCGCCCATCAAAACCGGCTTTTGAGCCAGCTCAGTTAATGTTTTATTTGTATTTACACGATCCGAAATGGCTGGAGGCAGGGTTTTAGCGATCACTTCTACTTCGATTGAATGCACAATCAGATTTTTATTGTTTGATATAAAACCAAAGGATTGCCGGTGCTGCTCTTCAAATGTACGGATAATTTGCTCATAGTCGGTAAACAATATGGCGAGATTAGTATCTGAACCCTCATAATGACAATGCAGTTTTGACACCGTTAAGAGTTGATCAGACGATGCCCCCTGCTGTAAAAGGTCATTTCTGCCTCGCTCTGCCAGTTTTCCGCTAACACTCTGCAAAAATTTAATTAATGCAGGCTTTAATGTCTGTTCGACACTACTTTCATGTATCTGGCGCAAATCCGCCAGCCCCATACCGTAGGCTGATAAAACACCGGCAAACGGGTGCAGGAAAATACTTTTTATCGACAACCCATCGGCAACCAGACAGGCATGCTGACCACCGGCTCCACCAAAACAGCATAACGTGTACTCAGCCACATCATATCCGCGCTGCACAGATATCTGTTTAATGGCATTCGCCATATTTTCGATTGCAATGGATAAAAAGCCAGAGGCTATTTCCTGTTCACTCGATTTTTTCCCGGTAGCCAGCTCTATCTGCAATGCAAGTTCAGCAAATTTATGATGAACTGCATCCACATCCAGAGGTTGATCGGAACCCGCACCAAATACCTTAGGGAAATAATCCGCCTGAATCTTACCCAGCATAACATTACAATCTGTCACACAGAGTGGTCCGTTATTGCCATAACAGGCAGGCCCGGGATTAGCTCCGGCTGACTGCGGACCCACGCGAAAACGTGAACCATCAAACTGCAGTATCGAACCACCACCCGCTGCTACGGTATGAATTCTCATCATCGGGGCGCGCATACGCACACCAGCTACCTCGGTTTCAAAGGTACGCTCAAACTCCCCTGCATAATGACACACATCGGTAGAAGTACCTCCCATATCAAACCCTATTAATTTATCAAACCCTGCAGAAGTAGCCGTTTCCACCATACCCACGACGCCACCAGCCGGCCCGGATAAAATGGCATCTTTACCAGCAAAACGATGAGCTTCGGTTAATCCTCCACTGGATTGCATGAACTGCAATCGATTAGCTGCCGGATTAATATTTTTTAGCTCAACAGCTACCTGATCGACATAACGCCTGAGAATTGGTGACAGGTAGGCATCGACTACCGTGGTGTCTCCGCGTGATACCAGTTTCATCAACGGGCTTACCTGGTGACTGGTAGATATTTGTTGAAAACCGATTTGCTGTGCAAACACAGCCACCTTTTTTTCATGATCACTATATCTATAGCCATGCATGAAAACGATAGCCACAGATCGAATACCCTGATCAAAAGCCTGCTGCAATCCCTGTCTAACCACAGAGTGTGTCATATGCTGTAATACATTACCGTTTGCGTCTAACCTCTCCCGCACTTCAAGCACTGAACAATACAGCATCTCCGGCAATTGAATTCGCAGAGAAAACAACTCAGGACGATGCTGGTATCCAATACGCAGCGCATCTGCAAAACCTTCGGTAATGACTAAAAGGGTTGGGTCTCCCTTACGTTCAAGCAAGGCATTAGTGGCAACAGTCGTTCCCATTCTAATTAAAAAAGGTTGCTGATGTTGAATCAACCTGTTTTCGTCGACTTTCACCATGCGCCTTATTCCCTCGATAGCGGCATCTTTATAGACATCAGGGTTTTCGGATAAAAGTTTATCGGTAAAAATCTTTCCTTCTGGTGACAACGCCACTATATCCGTAAAGGTGCCGCCACGATCAATCCAGAACTGCCAGTTTTGCTGTATTAAGTTATCGCTCATTATTTTCGCATCATTACTAATGGCAAACTGTTCACTATCCCGGAAGAGTCGGAATTCAGGTTAATGCCTGCTTTTTCAACCATTGTTAAGTTCACTGTTTGAGCGCTCACTCAGGGAGTGTTAATATTTTAATGGCTAACTGATTTTTTGAATCATTATCTGAGGTGAATTTCTTTTTGGGATATTATTGCGCTCCATACTCAAGTGGATTCCCATTGAGACGCCAGGCTTTGACACCCTCTCTAAAGTATTTAACCCCGGTAAATCCCCACAACACGGCTTTACGAGCAGCTTTAGAGCTCAATCCACAATTCGCTCCATTGCAGTAAACGACAAAATCAGAATCTTTATTAATTTTTTTAAGCAGATTTTCTTCAGTGAACCCTTCATTGACAAACAGATTTATCGCACCAGGAATATGGCGTTTTCCAAATTGTCTCGCGCTACGCACATCGATAAATAAAACACCATCAGCAAGCATTTTTTTCACCTGATCGAGACTAACTGTTTCAGCACCTTCAACAAATTTTACAGATTCCCACTTCTCAGAGCCATAACCATTTGAAAATCCAAAAATAAATAATCCGCACACCATTAATAACCGAGCTAAACCCATAGAACCCCTCCTTTAAATTAAAAAAAACAGAATATAGCAATATCATGAAAAAATCACATGGTGAGAATACTGCTTTTGTGCAAATACAAGCGTGACCGCCAGGGAAAGCCTGAAGTGTCAAGAATGCACGGAGCATTTTTCGTATAATTACGACTTATAATAATTGCAGAAATCTAATAAAGCGCCTTCTGTGGGAATACTGCTCCTGCCCATTTTCCACAGGGATGAGGTATATGCAGATAATGCATGGAGCAATTATCTGTCCATGGGCTCGCAGCATAAGCACATCC
>CALCSG010000068.1 GCA_937894085.1 uncultured Gammaproteobacteria bacterium
TGGACACCTATAGCTATTTTAAGTGGCCTGATGTTTTTAATGGCTATACTGACTAACGTAGTTTCGAATAACGCGGCAGCGGTAATCGGTACCCCGATAGCGGTGAGTATTGCCAGTCAGTTAGGTTTAAACGCTGAAGCATTTGTGCTGGCTGTATTGTTCGGTGCCAACATGAGCTTTGCCACACCGATGGCTTATCAAACTAATTTACTGGTGATGAATGCCGGTAATTACCGTTTCAGTGATTTCGTTAAAGTCGGTGTACCTTTAACCCTGTTAATGTGGTTGTCGTTAACAGCAACATTGGCGTGGATATATGGAATATAGGGTTAATTCATAGTGGTTAAAGCTGTTAGTTTTTCCACCATTTCATCTGAATCCCAATCTGTACCACCATACAGTGTAAAAATGATTTTACCCTTTTTATCAAGGATGAAATTTGCCGGCGCTGCAAAAACTTTCCACTGACTTAAGACGGAGCCGTCACTGTCAAGTAAAACGGGGAAATCAACCGGTACCTGTTGCAGGAAACTGTCAACAGTCTCTTTGTCTTCTGCCATATTGACTGTTATGATTTTAAACGGCTTTCCATCCATTTTTTTGATTAAATTATTCATTGTTGGCATTTCTTTGCGACAGGGTGTGCAATAAGTTGCCCAGAATTGAACCAGTACAATATTTCCCTGATAGTCTGACAGCGTATGTTTTTTATTTTGCACATCGGTCAGGCTGAACTGGGGTGAATCCAGTTTTCCTGAATAGGGTTTCAGAGTTCCGCTGGCAGTTAAGGCCAGGGATGAATACAGCGCAAGAAGAATACTCAGCAGCAAATTTTTATAGATATTCATGGTTTCATGGCTCTTAGTTTTTGTATATTAAAATCAATCAGTTGATCCAGTTGTTGAGTCATTTTTACTTCTTCAGGCGATTTATCGGTGCGTAAATAAAAGAAACCTCTTACGCCTTTGATTAGATCACTCTGAACCGCGCTGCCGGATTTACCCAGTGCGTCGCTCAGATGCGGTAAGCCCCAGCGGTTTGGAGTCCTTTCTCCTTCCAGTATCAGGATAGGATGACGCGACAAACCGGCTTCTTCAATATATTCAGGCTCTGCCCCGGGTTCAGGTGTTTTACTGTTAATGCGGGGAGTAATCAGTAAAGCCCCTTTTAATTTGTTATCTTTAGAGTTGATTATTTCATCCGACAGGCCTTTCAGCACTGGAACTGCTGCGCGTGCACCACCAATCAGGTAAACCTCTGTAGATTTAGTGAGCTTTAAAATATGTTGAATTACCTTGCTGATTTCAACAGTGGGTACTCTGGCTATATTGGAAGATGTGGGTGACAGAAAATGGGCGCTTAACATATCGGGAAAGTAAAACTGGTAACCTTTATCTACCAGTTTACGGGCAGTTTCTACTTCGGCCGCTTCATCACCCTGATGACAGGCAAACCAGATGATGCTGACCGCTGCGGAAGACTGTCCAATTTGAAGAATATCTATTTCAACATCGGCATCTATTTGAAGCGTGCTGGTACTATCGGCCTGTACCTGTATGAAGGACAAGGATAAAAGCAACAATAGATTACTGAATGCCCACCGATACCAGAATGAATGAAAAATCATGGTCGAAATTTAAATTGATTTAGATTAATACATTCTAGCATAAGTATTAGAGAATTCTAATGTTGTGTATATTAAGGTTGATGTGAATCATTCAAAATAATTCACAGTTATGTGAAAACCTGGGGTAGGTATTTTTGATCAAAAAATTTAATACCACTTTCTGTCTTAGCATAAGAAAAACAGTGCGAATTCGAGTTCCCTGTAATATTTAAATGAATGCAATTTGAACGAATACTGCTCGTTGCCATTTTCGCCAGGGATAATGGTATGGACCCACTCCACTTTATAATCGGCTTCAAAAGAGCCA
>CALCSG010000069.1 GCA_937894085.1 uncultured Gammaproteobacteria bacterium
AAGCTGTCTAAAATTAACCGGGGAGCTGCAATGGCTCCCCGGTTTTTTTATTTACCAGATTATTTATCCTGAATTGCTTAAAGCATAAATTGACGTCCAGTATTTTGTGTATTACGAATCTACTGATGTCAGGTTACAATATCGATTTATTCATAACAATAATCGACTTATGAACAAACCTAGCTTCTACTGGCATGATTACGAAACCTGGGGCGCCAACCCGCGAGTTGACCGTGCCTGTCAGTTTGCCGGTATTCGTACAGATCAGAATCTGGATATCATTGGCGATCCTTTAATGATCTATAGCCAACCGACTGCTGACTTTCTACCTCACCCTGAAGCGGTTTTAATCACAGGCATAACGCCACAGCTTGCAACCAAAGAAGGTGTGCCGGAAGCTGAGTTTTTTAAGCAGATTAATAAAGAGTTCACCCATCCAGCGACCTGTATAGTCGGCTATAACAATATTCGTTTTGATGAAGAAGTTACACGCTTTGGGTTTTACCGTAATTTCTATGACCCGTATGCCTATAGCTGGCAAAATAGTAACAGTCGTTGGGATGTGCTGGATTTAATGCGCCTGACTTATGCGTTACGTCCGCAAGGTATTAACTGGCCGCTAAAAGAGACTGGAGTAGCCAGTTTTAAGTTAACAGATTTGACGGCTGCTAATAACATTGAACAGCAAGGAGCGCACGATGCACTGGTTGATGTGAAAGCGACCATTGCTTTGGCAAAGCTGGTTAAACAACAGCAGCCTCGATTATTCGATTTTTATTTTGAATTAAGAAATAAACAGAAAGTTGCTGACTTGATCAATTTATTAAAGCCGCAGATATTGCTACATGTGAGTGGTATGTTTCCAGCAGAGCAGGGTTGCCTGGCTCCAATAATTCCATTACTGCAAAACCCGACCAATTCGAATGAAATAATTTGCTATAACTTACGATTTAATCCTCAGGAATTCTTACAACTATCCGCTGATCAAATTCAGCAAAAACTTTATACCAGAACACTCGACCTGGCCGAAGGAGAACAGCGAATAGCACTAAAAGGTGTGCATTTAAATAAATCCCCAGCTTTGGCACCTATAAATACGCTCACTAAAGAACAGGCAGAAAAGTGGCAGATTAACTGGGAAGAAATTAATCAGCATTTACAGATGCTCAGGTCAGAGCCTGAACTGCTTCCCAGGTTGACTGAAGTGTACAGGCAAAGCCGTGACTTTGAAGCAAGCGATGCCGATAGTGCGCTGTATGAAGGGTTCATAAGTCGTGAAGATCGCCTGCGATGTAATCAGCTATTGGCATCCACTCCCGAGAAGTTGGCCGACTGGACAGCCGATAGTTTTCAGGATACAAGATTACAAACTTTATTGTTTCGTTATCGAGCACGTAATTATCCCGGTACATTGACGCTAGAAGAATCACAACGCTGGGTAAAATTCTGCCAGAGTCGATTGCTCGATGGTGAATTTGGTGCCGGGTTGACACTTGAACAGTTTCAACAGCAGTTGCTGACGCTGGCCCAGAACGATCAGGGGCAGAGAGAGCAGAAATTACTTGAACAGTTATCGTTATGGGTTCAGAGCATGGCGGGCTAAATTAAGATTTTTCACCACGAAGTCACGAAGAGCACGAAGAAAGGCAGGTAAAGTTAAGGTAATCCTGAATCTCAGTAATTGTTATCATTTCCTGATTTCGTATGAAGCACCGTTTACAAAATGGACGCAATGACGCCGTTTGCAGAAAGGTTTAACCCACATGATTTTTCCACAGAGCCATTAAATCTTATTACCACACATTTATTAACCTTCGTGTTCTTCGTGCCTCGACAATAGCTCCTGCATTGTTCTCGGCTTTGACTCCTGTGTCGCCCTACCTCCTGCCTCCATGCAGTCGTACCTACGGGCGTCCTGCCCTAGTTCGTGGTGAACAGGCTTTAAAAATACCAGTAACCTTCGTTGATTAGCTGGACAAGGAGTGTCATGAATTCATCATTATCTTTCCACTGTGTGATATCACTCATTTCAATCTGCTGTTGATCGCACAGTGTTTTAATGGCTGGTATCAGTGATTGTGACATACTGTATTGTTCGCCATTGATATAAAACAATCCCTGTTCAATATTTTCTTCAATATAACAACAGCGTAAACCGCCCAGTTTAACTAATGGCTGTTCTTCTAAAGCGTTTAGTATTTCGTCCCTGTCGAAAAGCTCATCCGGGATCTGGATATCCAGTTCATGTTTTGCAGTTGTAAAATAACAGCCACTAAAGCCGGACAGGGTTTCTGGATTATCCAGAACCGATTGAAGGTGACTCTTTATCCTGCTTAAATCGCTATTATTGATTATGCCAGGCATATTAGTCAGTTCACGTTGTGGATCTTCAATAAGCTGCTTGCCTAAATCCTTATCAATCAGATAATCGGCTAATCCTGACATCATGTTGGTTGCGGAGTTTGTTCTAAATCCCACTGAAAAACTCATCGAAGGTTCCAGACCTATACCTTCATGAGGGAAGCCGGGTGGAATATATAAAATATCACCAGGTTCTAACACGGTATCGATAATGGCTTCGAAAGGTTCTACGTGTAACAGCGCTTCATGAGCGGCGTATTCTTCTAATTCACCGCGATCTCCCACGCGCCAATGACGCTTGCCAGAACCCTGACAGATAAATACATCGTAATGATCGATATGCGGGCCGACACTTCCGCCTTTACATGCAAAGCTGACCATCAGGTCATCCAGTCGCCAGTTAGGTATAAATCGAAAAGGGTCAATTATTTTAGCGGCCTGAGGCGACCAGTAATCGACGGCCTGAACTATCAGTGACCAGTCTTTTTCTCCCAGATGTTCATAGCTTT
>CALCSG010000070.1 GCA_937894085.1 uncultured Gammaproteobacteria bacterium
CACTCCATCAAGTAGTATGAACATGAGGTCATCAATTATCGTGGACACGCTCAGTGCTCCCCTGAAAAGAAGTATTTAAAGCGGACATTTTCTGGTAGGCATCTGAAGCAGACTCTAATTCTGAACTACTTTTGGTTATATTCTGTGAATCTTGTGTTCCCCAGGTATCAGTTTTAGATAAGGTATTCCCGTCTTTTAGTGAGGAGCTTAACTCTGATCCAAATTTCGCAATCTGATTATCGGAATACTTATAATCCATTCCGGCTTGTAGTGACTCTGATGATGTTTGTGTAGACCCATCTGATGAAGTACTCTGCATGTTCCCTGCTAGTCCAGCCCCAGCTTTTAATCCGACTCCAGCTGCACCCATTATTTGGCTGAATTTTGCAGCATTAAAAGAACCATTTGCATCGATAGAGGCGACAGCAGCACCGGTTACGGCATCTTTATGGTCATGCGATATAGCACCAGATTCAGCCAGGCCTTTGGAGAATGAGCTTGCGTTTTGTGCGATTTGTGAATTTCCAGCACTTACGGAACGTCCTATATCTTCAGCGCGATCAAATCTTTGTTGTTCAGTTTGTCCACTTGTAATTGAATGTCCTAATGTGTCGGTATATTGATCTGCACTTTGCCTGAGATTTGCTTCTGTTGAACTAACTCCCTTACTTAATGCTGTACTTATTTGCGCGGTTCCAATCATAGACTCAGATCCTGTCATCATCATACCATTCAAATAGTTCCCACTATGCATGGATGCTATGTTTGCCATTCCCGGATTATTCTTAATGTCTGGTGAAACATATCCTTCATCGACAACATCAGAGCTTTTTAATCTTCCAGCTAAATGCGTGGCTGTTACGGCTGACCCATAAATGAGCATTAGAGCAATAGCTGGAGTTGAAGCGGCAAGTAATCCACCGGTTGCGATCCAGTGTTGCATTGTATCGGCTGCTGCGTTTAGTGAATAGAATGAATCCCAGTTGTGAGTCCCCATTGTGCCGTATGTGGCGACTGCGCGACTTGCAGCCGAATAGACATAAAGATTCACGATTGACAGTAACGGCATCCAGAGCTGGATCCAGATTAAGAGCGCAAAATACTTACCAGCCAATTGTATGCCTTTGGCTCCAAGCACAATGACAAAAGCCATAATAGGACTGATTGCATAAATGAAAGCTTCAAAAAATGCCAGCATGGGCCTGACAATTGACATAAACAAGGTTTGTTCTGTCGCCCATTGGGTATTTCTTTGCTGTAGAGCCTGGTTAACCATCATTGCTCCCGATAGATCCTGGGTGTCCTTGTATTTCCTTTCAGCGGCCATTCCTAAAATAGGCTCCAGAACTGCAAGTTTTATGTATCGTGTTGCTGCCATTCCAACTGGGATCAATGCCGCTATTGCATCATTGGTCTTTGTGATAGAAGAATCACCGGCACCTAAATTATTAGCATCTAAACCCAGTATAGAATTAAAGGCTCTGGTTGTTTCGGCATCGAAAGTAGTTGTGGCTTGTAAAGCGTCCCAGGCATCTGCGCAAGTGTAATTTACACCAATGCTACTGCCGGGATTGATGAATAATTGAGTTCCATAAAGGTTTGAATCAAACTCCAGGCCTACTTCAAAGGATGAAGTATAGAGTTGATGCGCCGTTATTAAGCCAAGGTCAATTTTAGTCAATGTGCAATCTTTTATGTATTCAGTCCAGCTCTTTTGCAGATCTACTTGTCCCGACCCTGAATCTTCATTGATACCATTCCAAATAGCGCTTTGCATCGACTTGTTACGAATATCAGTTAGTATCCGTAAGGATTCAGAGAATTCATTTTCGGTCATTGCTGGAACTATAGGTGCATACGCCTGCTCAAAAAGTTCGGTTAACTTGTAACCGACAAGGGATATTATTCCACCAGCTGCAGCGGGTCCTATTGGCACATCGTCTACAACTCGTACCTGGCCGGTATAGGTGTCTTCGATTAGTACTCGTGCTGTTGGCACAAACATAGTCGAGTATATTATGAAGCCCAGTAGGACATGTTGAAATTCAATTTTCTGACCTCCAGTGGATATACCGCTTATTACCACTGAAAAAACGCCAACTAGAAGGCCAACCTGCACCATTGCTGTGAAATCATCGATACCAGCAATCATCGCTAGTGCAATCATGACTTGCTCAAGAAATAAAGAGTCCCCTATGGAGTAAATTGTAAAGTACATAGCTATTTAGCCCTGTTATTGTTTGCGCTACTGATAAAATAGTTTGGTTTATCAATATTCTTAATAATATTGTTGTATTTTTCCTCGACCTCAGAGACGCTGCCGTAGGTACTATTAAGAGATATAAACTCTTTTTCAAGATCATCGTAAGAGGCTTTGATCATTTCCATTGCCTTTCCTTTATATGTTTCATTTTTCTGTTGAGCTAATGCATCCTCCGTAGCTCTGACGGATTCTCTAATCAGCCTCCATACATATTCCAGGGTCACGGGGTTAATTACGTCCCGGATTAATGTTTCTGCTGCAGCTGTTGATTTGGGTGCTATCTGAAATATTTTTGTACCAATAGAGTGAGGCATGGCGGCTAAAATTGCTTTTTGTTCATCGGTAAAATTGGCGTTAATATCTCCATTTCGTATATGAGTGATTAACCCTGTTGCTCCAACAAAAGCATCTAGTATGCGTTCTTTGAGTCCAGTAATATTTATTGTTTTCTTGTCTGCAGGGTTTATTCGACAAAGATTTACATAATCTGTTTGTGAACAATCATAAATTTCTGCATTTTGTTTACCCTCAATTAGGTCTTGTATAGTGAGTTGTAATCCGGGTAATTCAATTACTTCTGTAGTCTCGCCATTATCATCAGGATTTGTTACCAGGTCTCCGACAACAACGCTACCGGTCATTGACATGATGCTTTCTATAAGTTCCGCATCACCACCGGTATACCAATTTTGGGCGTTCTGGTATCGAAGTGCTTTATAAACGACATTGCCTGTATTTTTTTGAGCGAATACATCAGCATCAGCATCTTTTGCGCGTCGAGAGGGGGTTAAAGACTCTGAGATGAAACCCTGTAAATCACCGAAATCATCGCCTACACCCGTTAAGGATGCTTTAAGTGAAGCATCTGTTTTTTCCTTTATTTTCCAGGGCATAATGCTTGATGCATCATTGACAAGCCCTTGGGCAAGCTGACAGGAATTGGAGAGATTGCTATTTAAGGCCTGAACCTTAGATTGAAGTTCGTTCATCCATTTCATGCAGTCCGGGCACATATTGTCCATGGCGAGCTGGAATGCGTAGCCTTGTGCATTTGATGCTACTTGTCTGAGTAATTGAACCAGTTGATCGGCATTAACAAAACTGAATGATCCCCCAAAAGCATCAATGCCTCCACATCCACCCTTAGCACTAGGAGCTACCATAGAGATCAAGTTTTCATTAACTATTTTGGTTTTATAGGTATAGTGACCCAGTGTGTAGCCTGATCTGCGCATGGTTTCATATGAACCTGGGGCAGTGTAATTCTCCATATCCTGATAAATATTATCGAGCTGTGTTTGCATACCGGCAGCAAAAGTTTGTTGAACAATCAGCAGTAATAATGTGTATATAATTAAGGTTGTATTAATTAATGATTTCATGTGGATTACCTTTGTTTGAACAGGTTAACGATGTCTTTCTGGGGAACAGGGACGGAGCTTGTATCGCTTGAGCTATTTTTTAGTTGTGTAATATCAACATTGATCGAACCAAGATTGCGTATTGGTCTTGTTTGGTTTAATTCTGCCTCATTGATGACTCCTAATCGATTTGCTCCAATGAGTAGTCGATCCCTCAGGTCGGAATAACTTACCGGTGCCTGGCTGATAACATCGTAATTACCATCTGCACTTATTAATGCAATAGCGGGGTAAGTTGATATGCTGAGTGTCTTTGACCTGCCTTTATCTTCTTTAAAGCCTTGATCGGCCAGTTCTTGAGTCGGTTGGGCCGTAGTGATTTTTAAAATATCAAAGTCAAAGTTTCTGACAAGCATGCTGATAATATCGGCTTGTATCTTTGAAGCGTTGCTATTATCTGAAAAGAAAAATATGCCTGAGTTATGACTGATATGATCCAGTGTTTCAGCCCTTTTTTGTGTTGCCTCCTCATCCAGTTGGCGATTTGCATAAGTAGCTGTGGGTCTTTGTGATATTGAATCGAACATTGGGTGTCCAAGTGTTGCTTTCTTGTTAGCATCCATAAATTGCATGGATTTATTCATGGCGTAATTTTGTATATATAAATATGCAGATACATTTTCCACGGTGGGACTGTCTATTGCTGCATCCAGATAGAACTGAATGTTTCCTCGTATCCAGGCTGATGAGAAGGGTGCAGCTCCTTCTTCCTGAGGCACTTTAGGTTTTGCTACAGGAGGTGGTGTCGGGTTATGGGGGGCTTCTTTTTCTATCTTTATTTCAGGTTCGGGATCTTCTTGTTCTTTATAAAAAAACCATCCCTCTTCATTTCGATTTAACCACCTGTCCTGATCAGCAGTTGCTATGACGATCATTGGTTGCATAGTAATTGCGTATAAGAAAGTTACTAAAATTAATTTAAGCATTTTAATTGTTCGCTTATTTAAGTAACTCTGGATTTTAACTTATCAGCACGGTTTCCTTATTTTTCTACAACCACCGAAAAGGTGTTTATTTTCAGTTTTCTGTGTTTATTGCGGTTTTTAAAAGCCTCGGATTTGAAGCCCAACGTACTTGGTATTAAATTCACAGGTATAAATAAGGTGTCAAAGCGCAGGTCATTGTATATTTGCAAAATTTGTCAGTTCATCTAATAGATGGATGGTTCATCCTATGTAACCAAGTTAAATGATGTTAATTATGAGTCTAAATTTACCAGATTGGTTTTAGATTCATTTTTAAGTTTGGGTCAGCACAAATTCCACAAGTTTAATTGCAATACATACTTGTTTAAAAGTTGATTTTTTTCTTTGTTTTATATCAAGCCGGTAAGTAAAGGTGTTGATAAATAAAACCTGCAACCCTGTAAATAATGTGGTTTAGAATGGGTTTTAGATATGATTTTGCTGAAGAAATCTTTTACGACTTTAAAACAAAAATATAGCCAGGAATAGGAGGTATTCAGGCTAACCTATGTAAGAGTGTAATTATTTTTGCTTTAGCTTCCCTGTGCCTTAAATTGCTGACTACATTTTTAATGAATGGGTACGATCTTCAAGCATTATTTTAATTACATTATGGTCAAGACAAGAGCGCATAAAAACATTCATTGGTTTCATTTCTCCAGAATTATAAAAATCAAGCATCAATTGGTTAAATTCAAGCTGTCTCTTTGCGGGTAAATTAATAGCAGGATACCCTTCATTTAACAAAATTCCATTCATAATAAAACGCCCCATTCTTTTATTAACATCATAAAAAAACTGATTTTTTGACATCTCTAAAAAAACATAAATAGCTTTATCATAAATGTCATTAAATGATTGAGTCTTATTTGACATTTTTTCAAACAATTCTGGAAGACGCTCGTAAGAGGGTGGAGTATATTCGGTTCCTCCAATGTTAACTCCTCCTGAGCGAAAAACACCCCATTCTAATGCTTCTTCCTTAGCTGCGATAGAATGTAGTTCACAAGCATACCCAGCATTTAGAATAAAACTATCCTTTTTAATTGATGAAAAAAGGTAATTCCATGCTTTACCTTGATTGATGGTGATTTGTTGATCATTAACTTTATGTCCACCAACTGTTATCCCATCTAACAATGTTTGTACTTCAGGTAATGTCATAGCAATACCTTCAAGATTTACAGCATCACAGACAAAAACAGCAACTTCTCGCTGGGCAAGCATAAGAGCCTTTCCAAAGTCAGGCTTCATTTTCCATTTTTTATCTGTTGGGATCATTTTTTCTAATTTCATCAATATAGATTACAAAGCAAATTTTAGCGCAAATGTCTTGACCTGCAAATAGAGCCATATTTAAAAACAGCTACCATATAGAATATTGTAACACCTTTGTGTACCGGCTTGGCTGGGCCTTATATTACGACTTTTTTCATATGCAAGTGTATTAAATCCTGGGTATGTTCCTGTCCATAGAGTTCGTCCAATGAAAGACTTAGGCACTTAGCAAATTGTAGCACTTGAATATCAGTGATTTTCCTTTCGCAATTTTCAATTTTAGACAAAACAGCTTTACTTATATCGATTCCGCACAAATTCAGTTCATTGGAAAACTGATCCAATGTGAGTTTATGTTTGTTTCGATAGGCTCGTAATTGCGGTCCAATTATATTCATCAGGTATTTGTCTGTATGGCCATTTTATACTTTTGTATTTTATCTGATTGCATAAATTGTTTTATTGCTACAGCAGTCATTCTATCCGTTCTTTTTGTTCTGGGTGGTTGTGGAGACCCTCTTTTATCCATTCATCTAGCGTTTTTTCAATGTATCCTTCGTAAATCAGTAAATCATTTTATAACCTTCATTATTCTTAAGTGAAATCCACTTCTTTGACGTTTTTCTTGATCCGACAATTTTCAACCTGATCCCGAATTATCTTTAAGATTTTATTGGCTTCTGGTATGGCCTCAATTAATGCTCTCGGATGAGTCCGGTCTGATGATACCAGCACAATGGTTCCTAATTTGAAAAATCGATATACCAGGGGTTCGTCAAGCGTGTAGTCACGAAATCGATATAGTTCAATTTCAGAGTGTTCGAAATTGAAGACTCCAGTACGGACAATCAGTCTTTCGGTTGTCAATGTATAGCGCAATAATTTTACTGTCAGCCACTTCCACATCATGATGCCCAGCAGCGTTGCCATAAACCCAATAATAGCCAAATCTGTATACTGACCATGGTTATTTTGAAGTCCTGATATTGTATAGACAGGATAGATAGCGAGAAGAGTGAAGCTAATTATCAGGTAGGCGTTTACATTAACAATTTGAGAAGGGGTTTGAGTCCAGAGTGTTTTTTCTTCCATTTTGTGAATACCGGCAAAGAATTAAACCGTTATTCTATTAAAATTTGAAGCGATTCCGTTTTTTATAAAGCCCCTTTTTGGTATATTTCGAGATTTTTTGCAATATTTGTTAATTATTTGTGCATTATAATTATATCTATGCTATTTAATGAAGTCTTGTTGCGCAGGAGCATTAATCAATCTTCCTGTTTATTCTAATAATAAATAAAATGCAATATCATTACTGTTTATAAAATGAAAAATAAAATTGCCCCTAAATCACATATTGGCGATGTTGCTGATTTGGAAAATCGTACTGACTTGGCGGTTCGGATTCTGGAAGTCCGAAATAGATGTGGTCTTATTAATGTGCAGCTTCTTGAAATGATAGGCGAACGTATGGGTGTAAGGATACCCCCATCAAATCTTTCTGCCTGGATAAGAGGAAAGATACCAACTAAATATTCAGAAGCTACTATTCTCTCTATTCTTGATGACATTGAAGCTAAATATAAAATTTCAAACAATTCTAAAACTTATGTTGATCAAAATGAAATAACCAGGACGTTCAATGAATGGTTAAAAGTAATAACGGTTAAGCAAATTGCTATAGCATCTGAGGAAGTCGTCCAGAATATTTACCGGTGGAAAGAGGGGAAATCACCCATAAAAACTCGTAAATGGCGAACACTTAAAAGTAAAATTGAGCCGTTTGTGCAGTACTATAAATCTCAGAGTTAACCCCACTCGTCTTTGCCGTATTATTTCCAGGACTATATTTTTCTGGACTGTATAATAAGTTCATCTCCAGTTTCAGTCTGTCTATCTTAATGGGAAATGTGCTAATAGTAGATGATGAGTCTACGGGCAAAATAATATTAAAGCAGCTCATCAGTAATCTTCGTAATGATATAAATGTCATTACCTTAAGCTCTGGTATGGAAGGACTGAAATGGTTGTCCGAGAATAAGGTTGATTTAATAATTACCGATTACAGTATGCCAGAAATGAATGGTGTTGAGTTTATTCAGAAAATTCGATCTCTCGTAGACTGTGAGTTTGTGCCGATTATCATGATAACAGTCGTAAGTGATTTGACTGTAAGACACCAGGCTTTGAAATCTGGGGCGACAGTATTTCTTAAAAGACCTATTGATGAAATAGAGTGTGAAACTACTTGTAATAATTTACTTAAATTGCAGGAACAGAATCAAGTAATAAATGATAAGGCAGACTGGTTAGCTAGAAGCATCAATATTGCCACACAACAAATAGAATTTCGTGAGAAGTCTACCTTGCAGCATATTGGTTATATGTCGAGTTTTAGAATCCAGGGAGAGCCATCTAATTACACCCGCTTATCAAAATTAGTGTATTTGATTGCCTCAGGAATGGGGCTTACTGAGAGGGAGTGCAGGGATCTTGAGTACTCATCTCCGTTGCATGATGCTGGCATGATTAATTTGCCGGATAATATTATTCATAATAATGCTGAATTAAATGATGCAGAGCTTCAAGAGATAAAAATACACACAATAGTTGGTAATACACTTTTGTCTGAAAATAATTCTCGTTACTTCAGGGTAGGGGCAGAGATTGCGCTCTATCATCATGAGAAGTTTGATGGAACTGGTTATCCATTCGGTTTAAAAGGCATTAACATCTCGCTAAATGCAAGAATAATATCTATATGTAGTGTTTTTGAGGCTTTAATGTCTTATAGGTCATATCGAGAGGCCTGGTCTTTTAAAGATGCTATTTCATATATTCGGGATGAATCTGGTAAATCCTTTGATCCTGGTTGCGTAGATATTTTCCTTGAAAGATTCGACGGCGTAAGAAGGCTGTATTCAGATATTTAAATTGTTCTCAATAACTACAATGCTCTGAGCTATTATTTCGTTAAGTTCATTGGTACTGGATTGTATTTTATTCGAGTCAATATCACTCTCAGCAAACTCTTCACATTTAATACATTGCTGGACAACAGCAACAGCGCCAATTTCATAGGATGAACTTTTAATGGCGTGTAATTTTTCACGGTATTTTTTGTAGTCATTAGATTGTGCTTTATTTATGACGCCCAACGATCTCAAGACATCATGCTTATAGCTAGAGATGAGTTCATTAATAAAATCTTGACCATTACTCATGCTTTGTAACTTTTTTAATTTTTTTTCATTGATAGCGGGAGTAGATCCAAAGCTTTCTTTTTGGGTAGAATGTGGTTCAACTAAAGTTCTAATTGTTGTTAAGAGTAGTGTTGTATTCAGTGGTTTAGGTAAGTATCTTTCTGCACCAGACTCAAGACATGCTGCCTCACTTTTACAAGATGGTTCTGCCGACACAATAATGACTGGGATATGGCTTGTATTTTTATCCTGTTTTAAAAATTTTGTCAGAGTTATGCCATCCAGTTTAGGCATATTAAGGTCAAGAATTATGAGGTCTGGACGTAAGTGTTCAGATACGATAATATTTTTTGCCTCCTCTCCATTTTCGACAACATGGACTGTATAGCCATTGTTCAGGAGAATTTTCTTCGTGAGTTTGCGATTTACTTCGTTGTCTTCTGCAATCAGTATGACAGCAGAATTATTTGAAGATATTGTACTATTGTCTTGCCCTTTATCCTGATAAACACAGGAAATGGTTTTTAGATATTGAGAATAATGAATGGCAGGGAATAGATAATTATCAATATCCAGGTAATCAATAAAACTAAAATATCTATGATGTATCGTATTATAATTGACTATAGAATTTGCAGGGCCAATTAATATCAAGGGAGTCTCAGCATGTAATTCTTCATCCAGGATTACATCGCTAAACTGGAAAGGGTCATGATCTTTTATGACAGACTTATCAAGAATTAAAGCGTCATAACAGTCTTCTTCCAGTAATAACTTATAAGTAGCCGCTGTAGTATTTGTATATTTATATTGAACTCCCCACCTTTCTAGTAATGGGCGCACTTGATCCCCTATTTTCTTGCTAGATAGAAGTAATACATGTTTACCTTTTAATGCGGTATTTGGAATATTTATTTGTGTAGATACGACCGGTATTTCATACCATCTATAGCTGATAGAATCATTTATGATATCGCTTTTCCCCCCCCCAGTAATGAGACCAGTTCACGAAGAAGAGGGGATAGGGGATTTATTATGAATTTATTTTGATGAGTACTGTTTTTTTCCCAGGGATGTATTTCAATTCTGATTAGTAATTTCTCTTTAGTTTGTGGTATGGAGCTTAACTTAATAGTTGTATGAATTGATTTGTTTTTATAAGTGTCATTTTTCAATATTGCGAGCAAAAGATAAGTCAATAAGAATTTGTTAGAAACTATGTAGTATGGTGTTGATGGATCAGCATTAAATGTCAGATTTATTTGTCCGTCACTATGAAAGCACTCAGCGATTTTAATCACTTTACTCCATTCTTCAAGATAATTTATTTTTTCAGATTTTTGTATGTCATCAATATCTAATTTAGCGGTATTAATAAAGGAATTGATTAAGCAAGCAGACATATCAATCTGCTTTTTATACGCAGAGTCATCTGTTGAATTACGGGATTTAGCACTAAGTCTTTTTAGAGGCTCGTTAAGATCATCTGCTAGTAAAGATAATAAGTATTCTTTTGATTGTATGGCTGTATATGAAGATTCGGATCTTTTGATGTAATAGTATGCATATATAAACATAGCCATGAACGTGATGGCCATAGTAATGTCGATATTGCCGGTATTGTTAGAAAAGTTGATGGAATAAATGATGACAAGACCAGATATAGCGGCGGTGAATAGTAAATGCTTGATCCCGTATCTATGCGCATACTCCATCCCATAGATAAGATATAAAGGCATTATTGTTAATATATTGACACTATTAAGAACCCCCAGTACAGAGAGAGTAAGTAAGTCTATAAAAGTCGAGAGTAAATCTCTTATAGTGGATTTAGCTGGCTTGTGATTTATATGTATAACCAGCAACAGTGAAGCAATGGCATAAATTGCAGAATAAATTAATGAATTCTTAGCAGGTGATGATGTGATGAATCCTTCATCGATTAACCCAATTGAAGAAATAACTACCAGCAGTATGCTGATGGGCAAACGAATATATCTGGCGTGTATTTTTTCACTCTCGTTATAATTCATTTTTGAAGTATTACGTGCGTTTTGAATCATGTATTTTTTATTTTTGTAAGATGAGTTTCCGTTACATTTTAACAATTAATTCAATGAAGTTTTAGCCCACTTTAAATTATTTTCTATTACAATCTTTAGATGATTGGCCCACTCCAGTGGCAACCTTTAATATCGACAGATTTTCCTTCAATAAATTTTATTTCTGGGGGAGAATGTTGTGTATCTACATGACAAATTTCTTTGTTATTTCCATTGATACACCAATAATATCCCAGTTTTACTGGGATATCGATTTCTTCATAGTCGTGTTGACGTAAAGTCATTTCAAACTCAAAACCATTTGACCAGGCCCTATGATAATCCGGCTGTAATTCAAAAGGGGATGTAGTTGGGTGGTTATCGAGACCCTGATATAGGTCGGAAGGTGTCAACCTCATATGGACAGTTAGTTAAAAGATAACATTTATTTCA
>CALCSG010000071.1 GCA_937894085.1 uncultured Gammaproteobacteria bacterium
GGCTCCAATGACGGGTATTAGCGATACCAGTCGTTGGTATGGAGTATAGGAGCAAAGTACCACATGCAGTCGTTATGCCCTACTTGGTCAACAGTAATAACAGTAAGCGTCACATATTTCTCTCTGTCACGACTTACTTGCGTGTATAACGTGACAGTAAACCCCTGTCTCATTGATTCTAGTAGGCTTACAGTGTTATAAATAGGCTTCATTGAAAATGTATAATGAGACATGGATCTCGCTAATATAACTGTTTAAATTTAAATTTAAATTTAAAATTTCAATCATTTGAGCGAAACGTAGAATGAACGAAAAAAACATTCCATTTCAAACCATTGATTGGGCAAAGGTTTCAAAAACGGAACACAAAGGGAAAGATGGAGTTGCTTATTGGCAAACTATGCAATATGACGGGCTGAGAACTAGAATGGTCGAATATTCAAAAGGATATTACGCAGACCACTGGTGTGAAAAAGGCCATATTGTACATTGCCTGGAAGGTCAGGTTGTCAATGAGCTAAAAGATGGTTCAAAGACACTACTTACTCCAGGTATGACGTATGTTGTGTCAGATGAGCTAAGTACGCATCGTTCTATCACCGAGCAAGGTGTCAAATTAATGATAATTGATGGAGACTTTTTAAAGTTAAAATAAAATGTTCAATTTTAAAAAATTCTAACGAATAAGGATAGATTGTGATTCCATCCATCACCAAAGTAAAGATTCAGCCGGGGAACCACTGCTGTAATTTTTAATAATGCTTCAATACTGAACGCCGCTAAAATTAATTGATGGCCAGTTTCGAACCACCCGCTATAGCTCAACACCAGGCTGGCATCAGTCTCTAACCCGAGGATTAGTGCGTTGAGTAATATCAGACCGATGATTGAATGGCCGAACCATGAAGTGCGACCAGTTTCTGTATTTGTTGCTGACCGGTGAATGTTATTGTTTGCATATTCAGGACCACAAAGTTAGCGGCGGTTCATTGGTCACCGCACGCAGAATATCACTGCGAGACACAATGCCCAGTAAAGCATCATGTTGATCGACGATGGGTACACCATGTAACTTAAATTCCTGCATTAAGCTCGCTACGCGGCGGATATCTGAAACGGGGTCGGCGGTAATAACTCCGGATGACATAGCATCGGATACCCGTTTGCCACGAACATAATGAATCTGTTCACCGTCGATCATAATGAATTGCAGCAGGTCCTGAACTGATAGTATTCCGACCAGACGTTGACTCGTATTTACCACAGGCATCTGTTGAAATTTGTGTTGTTGAAACAAATTTCGTGCAGCCAGTATGTCCATCTCCATCGGTATCGTAATGACCGGATGGCTCATCAACTGGAAGGCATGCACAATGGGTTCACGTTGATTGAGATGTAGCATTTCCTTATAGGCCTGTTGAGCCTGGCGGGATACCACCTTTTCTGATGTTTCACCTGTTTTATTGAACGAATCAGGCTGTGTTTCCTGCTCGATTAAATTCGGCTTTAGCTCTAACCTGGCAGCAGCTGATGCGGGTTGCACCTGGCGCAGCTTTTCCAGAGTGTCTCGAAAGCGCAGGCCCTCGATATCATAAATAGCAAACATTAAAAATCTCCTGATTTAAATGGTGTTATAAATCTGCTCGAAAGCGTAGCAGGCAACCGACACCTCCTAGCTCCATCAGAGCGTCAGAATATTCTACCACTTCAACAGGACAGCCTTTTTTTCCAGCCTGACGTACCAGTTCTTCGCGCAGATCAGTGGGTCGCATAGTAGATGATTGACAATGGGGGCAGAGCTCATTTTCAGGTGTTGTTTCACCCATTTCATTGCAGGTGGAGCAAATCCAGCCCGGATCGGGATTGTAATCCTGCAACATAACCAGTGTATCCGCGTTATCCTGTTGTAAGTTATACAGACTGTCCTTTGCGCCGATCACCGCTGGTCCCTGAGTCCGGACGTCCTGTATCAGCCTGTCTGCAATGGATTGAGATTCACGCTCTTCCTGTTCGACAAAGATGCTTAAAGTGGCTGTCACTATATCTGTTTGTGTATCTCTGCGGCTTGCAGGGATTATATCCATCAATTTAGAACTTAGATGAGGTGGTAATGCCTGACGTATACGCGCAGTAATCTGCGGGTCGCCCGCTATAATAAGGTGACTATGGTCGCCACTGTGCATCAATTTTTCCAGCGCCGCTATTTTTTCCTGCAGGAAGCGGCTTTCGCGATGATATCGAAATAGTTGATATTGTGTCTCACTCCATTCCTTACCAACGCGTTCACGCAGACCGGGATTTTTCGACCAGGCCTGAACGGTTGCCGCTCCCAGGTTGACTTCGATAATACGTACCCACTCAGTGGTGGCAATCATCACCAGGTATCGTTCGTAAGTGTCTTTCAGTTCAACCAGGTTGTAGATGTTGGGTGTCGGATAAACCCTTAAAGTGTTCGGTAAAGGCACCGCAAATTGCAGTGGCATGTAAAATTCTTTTTCGAAGCTGGATCGGGCAAAAAATGCCAGACCTTTGGCCTCTGGCAGTAACTCGCGTTTGATAAAAGACTTGATAGCACCAACAGATTCTTCGAAATCTTCCAGATCTCTTCCTTTCAGTATCCGGCGTAGAAGTTTTGCTCTGAGTTCGATGGTTTGTAGCACACTCTTTTCGCCGTTTTCAAGATTAAGATAACAGCTTACAAACGGTGTCGGCGATTCCTCAATGCCTGCCAAAGTAAGGATTCTATCTCTCAATTCTTCGTGTGTGGTTAAATGTGCCATATTGCTTTCTCCTTAACGATAGTCAGATAGTTAATATTTAAGTTCACCTGTTTTCTGAAAATAGTGAGGTGTGGTTTTGTTTCGGCTTGAACCTGCCAGGACTGTGAATGACAGGCCAAAGTAAATGATGCTTGTCTGTCATATTTATTCTGTTTTCGTTGGCAGACCCTGCATGAGCATAGATTGTTGTCGATTAATTTTACGAATAACGGTCCGGCCAGCACGATCAGTTGCCCGATTGATGGCGATATGAATATCCTTCTGTATATCTTCAATCACTATATCGGGCAGATCCGGCGCAATTATGCGAAGAAGGCAGCGCTTATCGGAGCCACCACGCGGTATGTTGGTATCCGTCAGGCGCATTTCGACTCGCTGGATTCGATCATCGCAATAACTCAGAGAAAATCGTAATCGCCGCTCAGCATAATCATGTATAGAGTCTGTCAGCTTAAAATTCTGTGTCTGGATGTCAATTAGCATAGGATTCTCCTGTGCAGGAAATTTTTATATCAATGAATACATACTAGTGTAGTGTGGCAAACTATGCCATGAAATGGTAAAATCCTACCACGAAAAAAACCTTTGATACGGTCTTATGCCTGCACCCATAAAGATTATTTTA
>CALCSG010000072.1 GCA_937894085.1 uncultured Gammaproteobacteria bacterium
GCATCATTCATGAGACAGATGGCTTTTACCGGAACCATTCTGTTAATAGAAATTCCACTGGGTATAGCGGTTGCTCTGGCCATGCCTCGTAAAGGACCATGGGTTTCAGTGTGTTTAATTTTGATGGCTCTACCGCTATTGATTCCATGGAATGTCGTGGGTGCCATGTGGAATATTTTTGCACTGCCTGATATCGGGTTATTAGGCTATAGCCTGAATGCTATAGGTATTGATTTTAATTTTACCCAGGGTCCTGTGGCCGCGTGGATAACGACAGTCATGATGGATGTCTGGCACTGGACATCACTGGTTGTGCTACTGGCATATGCCGGCCTGGTTTCTATTCCTGATGCCTATTACCAGGCTGCTAAAATAGATGGAGCCAGTAACTGGGCAGTATTCTGGCGTATCCAGTTACCAAAAATGAAGCGCGTGCTGACCATAGCCATACTGCTTCGATTCATGGATAGCTTTAATATTTATACCGAACCATTTGTGCTAACTGGTGGCGGCCCCGGCAATACAACCACTTACCTGTCTATCGATCTGGTGAAAATTGCACTGGGGCAGTTTGATCTCGGGCATGCAGGAGCCATGTCGTTAATATACTTTTTTATCGTGCTTTTAGTCAGCTGGGTTTTTTACACCCTGATGATGCGTAATGAGACATAATCATGATTAAATATAAATCAATATTGCCTATCATATATATCATATTTTTGATGCTTCCAATTTACTGGCTCATCAATATGTCTTTCAAGACAACCAATGAGATACTGGGTGTTTTTTCACTCTGGCCCCTGGAATTTACACTGGAGAACTATAAAACAATATTTACTGATTCTACCTGGTATAACGGGTATATAAATTCAATTATCTATGTTTGTATGAATACGGTTATTTCGGTGACAGTAGCGCTGCCCGCTGCGTATGCATTCTCACGCTATAACTTTCTTGGTGATAAACATTTATTTTTCTGGTTACTGACTAACCGCATGGCTCCTGCAGCAGTTTTTGCATTACCCTTTTTTCAACTGTATTCGGCAGTGGGGCTTTTTGATACGCACATTGCAGTAGCTCTTGCACATTGTCTGTTTAATATTCCGCTGGCAGTATGGATTTTAGAGGGTTTTATGTCGGGGGTGCCGAAAGAGCTGGATGAAACGGCATTTCTGGATGGATATTCCTTTTCACGTTTTTTCGGGAAAATATTTATACCCACTATAGCCTCAGGAATTGGTGTCACTATGTTCTTTACTTTTATGTATTCATGGGTAGAGCTGTTGCTTGCAAAAACCTTAACATCGGTTGCTGCTAAACCGATTGCTGCAACAATGACCCGTACTGCCAGCGCTTCAGGATATGAACTGGGTTTGCTGGCAGCCGCTGGAGCACTGACTATTATTCCTGGTGCAATCGTAATTTATTTTGTACGTAACCATATTGCCAAGGGTTTTGCCCTGGGCAGAGTTTAGGGAGAATAGATTATGTTAGATTTAACGTGGATGGCATGGACCTGGCCGACAGCAGCATTTTTTATATTTATCCTGTTCTGCCTGACTGTAATGGCTGTGTGGGAGCATTATTCCCCGGGTGGAAACCCACGTCATGGCGTTCTGGGTCTGGATACCACTCGTGGAGATCGTCTGTTTATTTCGATTCTTGGCAGTATTTTTATTACTCTGGGCTGGCTGTTCGTGTTTAGTACTCCATTGTGGGGTGCAATGGGTGTTTCGATCGTCTATACCGTAGTTGTTTTTAAATGGGTCTAATCTTTATTGTATGAGATAGACGTTAATATCATGTCAAAACCTGGTGACAGTAAAAATGAAGAGATAATTGACCTGCTCGTTATTGGTGGAGGCATCAACGGTTGCGCGATAGCAAGGGATGCGGCTGGTAGAGGACTTAATGTCACATTATGTGAAAAAGATGATTTGGCATCACACACATCTTCTGCCAGTACCAAGTTAATTCATGGGGGTTTACGTTACCTGGAGAACTATGACTTTTTGCTGGTACGTCATTCACTCAAGGAGCGTGAAATACTGCTTAATAGTGCGCCACATATAATCTGGCCATTACGTTTTATTTTAACGCATCATGAGGGTTTAAGGCCACGTTGGTTATTACGGCTCGGGTTGTTCTTATATGACCATATAGGCGGGCGAAAAAAGCTACCGGTATCCAATGGGGTCAATCTGAAAGAACATGTAGCCGGTCGATTTCTCCAATCTAAATATACTCATGCTTTTGAATATTCTGACTGCTGGGTACAGGATGCCAGGCTGGTTGTGTTGAATGCACGTGATGCGGAAAATCATGGTGCCCGTATTTTAACTCATACTGCCTGTACCGGCTTGCAGAGGCAACAGCAGAACTGGATAGTGAACATTCAAGATGAGTTAACCGGTAAGCCATCTACCATTGTTGCAAAAGCCATTGTTAATGCCAGTGGTCCCTGGGTAGAAAATACAGTCGATCTGTATGCGCAAAAAGAACCCGGAAGATCAATACGACTGGTTAAAGGCAGTCACATCATTGTTAAAAAATTATTCGATCATGTGCATCCGTATATTTTTCAAAATAGCGATGGGCGAATAGTTTTTGCGATACCTTTCGAACAGGATTTTACCCTGTTAGGGACTACCGATGTTGATTACCAGGGAGACCCCGGTCAGGTAAAAATAAGCCCGCAGGAGATTGACTATATTTGTAAAGCGGTGAGTGAATATGCAGGTATACCGGTTAACCCGCAGCAGGTCATCTGGAGTTATTCAGGAGTTCGTCCTTTATTTGGTGATAAATCGGGTAATGCCAGTAAAGTGTCCAGGGATTACGAACTGGAGCTGGATTTAAACGGTGCACCAGTGGTCACTGTATATGGCGGAAAAATAACAACTTCAAGAGTACTGGCACAACAGGTGATGGATTTACTGGAATCACCTTTGCAAATTCATCAACCTGCCTGGACTGAAAAAAGTATTCTGCCAGGTGGTGATATTGAGCAGGCAAATTTTTCACAATTTCTTAAAGGTTGTTATTTACGTTATAGCTGGCTTGATGAATCTATCGTGATGGATTACTGTCGAAATTATGGAATGGCGATTCATCATATTTTAGAGCACTGTGAGCAAACGAAAGATTTAGGAGAATACTTTGGTGGTGGCCTGTATCAGTGTGAAGTTGTCTATTTAATCAACAGCGAATGGGTGCAGAGTGTTGATGATATTCTCTGGCGACGAACTAAAAAAGGTCTGAAATTGAATAGTGATGAAAAAGAAAAATTAAAGCAATGGCTGTCTGACTATCATAGCCAGAAAAATTAATAATATTCAGGGTGAAAAATCATGAACGAATTAATACTGAGTATCGATCAGGGAACAACCAGTTCACGAGCGATTGTATTTGATACAGGCGGTAAACCTGTAAAAACTGAACAGCAGGAATTTGAACAGTTTTTCCCAAAACCTGGATGGGTGGAACATGACCCGGAAGAAATCTGGTCAACAACCCGCGCGGTGTGCCAGAAGGTTTTATCTGAAGTTGGACCTGTGACTGCGATTGGTATCACCAATCAACGTGAAACTGTAGTGGTATGGGATAAAGAGAGTGGGCAGGCAATACATAAAGCAATAGTCTGGCAGGATGGTCGAACTGCCGATTACTGTGCACAACTCAAGCAGCAGGGCCTGGAACAAACTGTCAGGGAAAAAACCGGATTACTGCTGGATCCTTATTTTTCGGCTACAAAAGTGCGCTGGATTCTGCATAATGTTAAAGGGGCCAGAGAATTGGCAAATGCAGGTAAACTGGCATTTGGCACTATCGACAGTTTTTTAATCTGGCGATTGACTGGTGGAAAAGTTCATGCCACCGATGCAACAAATGCCTCACGAACCCTGTTATTTAATATCCATGATCAAAGCTGGGACGAAGAACTGCTTAAAATATTTGATATACCGCATAGTATGTTGCCGGAAGTACGTGACTCGGTGGCAGACTTTGGTGTCTCTACCAAACAGGCCATAGGTTTTGAGATTCCTATCTGTGGGGTAGCAGGGGATCAGCAGGCTGCAAGTATCGGACAATGTTGCTTCGAGCCAGGCATGATTAAAAGCACCTATGGTACTGGTGGCTTTGTCATGTTGAATACCGGCGAACGGCCGATACAGTCGACCAGCGGATTATTAACGACAGTTGCCTATCGCATTAACGGCAAAACAACCTATGCCCTCGAAGGCTCAATTTTTATTGCCGGTGCAGCGGTTCAGTGGCTAAGAGATAAATTGAAAATTATCCAGACAGCCAGTGAAACCGAGGGTCATGCACTAGGGTTAAATGGCAATGACGGTGTATACCTGGTACCGGCATTTGTAGGGCTCGGAGCGCCCCACTGGAACCCGAATGCAAGAGGTGCGATATTCGGGCTTACACGTGATACAGGCCCGCAACATTTTGCCAGGGCGGCGCTTGAGTCTATCTGTTATCAAACTCACGATTTACTGCAGGCAATGACAAAAGATACAGGAGACCGGATAACATCACTCAAGGTTGATGGTGGAATGGTTAATAATAAATGGATGTGTCAAATGCTCGCTGATGTACTGGATATAGATATCCGTCTGCCGGTGGTTACCGAGACGACAGCATTAGGTGCTGCTTACCTGGCCGGATTGCATACAGGAATTTTTACATCGACTGAAATGCTTTCTGAAATTTGGCAACAGGATAGTTTATACAGTTCCAGAATGGATGCAGAGTTACGTAATAAATTACTGGGTCACTGGCAACAGGCGGTTACCTGTGTGAATAACATGAAGCATTCGTGACGGTAAAAAAATTTACTCTAGTTAAGGCGCCGGGTACGCAAAGATTAAGACATCTATATGTTTATTAGACTAAACAATTAGCCTTTTTTCCTTTGCGCTCTTAACACATTCGCGCGAGTCCATTTTTTTCATGAGATGGCTGAAGCCGGGAAGTAATCAGGAAAATCTTTGAGTTTCATCGGAAATTTGTGTACAGCTACATAACCACTCACCACAATCCTGATAATTCAACCATAATATTAGCCAGTTTACTAATCAAGGAGCCTTATAATTTTGCGAAATATTCAATACTCAATAACAAAACTGATTTTAATATCCGCCCTTTTAGCAACAGTATTAGCTCCGGTTCAAGCCAGGGATCAAATCCAGATCGTTGGTTCTTCAACGGTATATCCTTTTTCCCAATTAGTTGCTAAACACTTTAGTGCAAGTGGTTCTTATAAAGCACCTGTTATTAAATCCACAGGAACAGGTGGTGGCTTTAAACTTTTTTGTAAAGGCGTCGGTGTTAATACAGTTGACATTACTAATGCTTCTCGTGCTATCGAGCCCTCTGAAATTAAAACCTGTAAAGAAAATGGTGTTTCTGAAATAATTCAGGTGCAATTTGGAAATGATGGCATTGCATTTGCTAATTCAAAGAAAGCTACAAAATTTAACTTTACTCGAAACCAGCTTTGGACTGCTATGGCTGAGCACGGTTCTAAATCAACCTATTGGAATGAGATTAGTGACACATTACCTAACATTAAAATAGCCATTTTAATTCCCCCTCCTTCATCAGGAACACGAGATGCCTGGAATGCATTAGTGATGACAGAAGGCTGCCCCAATAGTGTTAAAAAATTAGCTAAAAAAGCGTGTCAACAAATGAGAGAAGATGGTGCACTAATTGAAGCAGGCGAAGACGATGAATTAATTATTCGAGAGTTACAGGCTAACCCAAATTTATTCGGGATTTTTGGTTTTAGTTACCTTGAAAATAATAGTGACAAAATTCAGGGTTCAAACATTGAAGGAGTAAAAATCACTCTCAACAATATTCAAGGCTATGACTACCCAATTTCTCGCCCATTATTTTTCTACGTTAAAAAAGCACACTTAAATCTTGTTCCCGGTATCAGTCAATACCTGGATACTTTTGCTGATAAAGACGCCATCGGTGACAGGGGGTATCTTGCAGATGCGGGTATGGTGCCTTTAACTAGATTGCAACGCGCTATGTTACGCAGTATTTCTGCAAACAAAATAGGAATTGTGTCGAATTATTAATTACTATTGCCTAAGCCACGGCACCTGTTTTGGTTTAGGCAATGAAACAGCCTGTATTAATTTCGCCATCTACTGTAACTCACAAATATCATATTTAGAGTTAATCATCATGTTCTCTTTTCCAGTAGTGATTACAGTCATAAGACCTGGTTGATTCACCAGCAAATCGTTTTGAACGCCAGCTCACTTAACTTCAATTACTTGTTCCACTTCGCCCAGGGATCAGATTTATTTACAACTGAGGGACTTGAAGAATCTGTAGATTCACTGTCATCCTTCCGAGTATCATCAAGCTCACGTTTTTTAGGAAATTCACTATCCCGTTTAGCACTAAAATTGTTGCCTGAATCCGACCGGGGCCTGAAGCTCTCACCTCGCTCGGCAAACTTCCTCTCACGTTTTTCGCGCAATCGTTCAGCGTCTTCCAGAGTCAATATCGCAGGTTCACCCGGCGTGTGACCATCAGGCACAATTCGATCTCTGGGTGATAACTCAAACTGCTCTTCAGATGCTCTGGGTAAATTTTTGAAATCATAAAGATATAAGTTTTCAACTTTCTCCCGCGCCCAGTCTGTTTTCTTAAGGAACTTCAGACTCGATTCAATGGAAGGATTAACCTTAAAACTGTTGATATTTAGATAGGCATATAGAATATCAAAACCATAGTAGTCGACTAATTCAGTCAACAGGGTTTTTAAACTTATACCGTGCAAGGGGTTGTTTATGTAATTGATCTCATCATTCATCGAAATTCTAACCAGGTGAAGTAAATTGCGTCATTATACCTGTCGTAGCCAGATTTGAAGGAATGGTTTTTCTGACAGGATAATGAATTTCCATATCTGTCCGGGAAAAGTACTGGTTTTACGGCTGAGTATCAATCACTCACAAACGGATAGACTTTCACTCTTCATCGGTAGTTGAGAGCAACCGACCTGGGCACAGACCTGGGGTCGGCCATTAGCAGCTCCCCGTCAATAGGCAACAAACCCACCTATAATGTCGTTGGTGATATGGCTAATACCCTGCATAAGGATTACAGCCATGTGATTGATGCTGACCTCTCCAGAGACTTCGACTCCATACCCCAGGTTAAATTACTGGTGGTATTTGCCGCACATTAAAATAGCCAGACTATCCCTTATTTTTTAATGAGTTTTAGAAAATTATTTTAATATTCGGTCGATAAATCATCAGGTAAACCATTCGTTGACGCGCTATAAAGTGAAGTGTCGTTGATGCAGATATGACCTACGGGAATGTGATTGCTGTTCTCTACACTACCTTGACTTACTTAAATTATTAACGTTGCTGTTTAATAATATTTTTTAGACAATTAAAGTCGAAAACTCAGCTTGTTGTTTTCAAAGTCTCGTTAAACATAAAAAAACTTTTTCAATAAGATAAAGTCGAAAACTGCTCTTAATGCCCTGAAATTTGGCAAGCGGACATTCATACTCTACTAGTAAACCCCCGGTAATGGTCTGAGTTTTGTTTAGCCACATAATCTGTTAGGTCAGCTATGTCAAATAAGCGGTCAAAGCTGAGAGTGATTGAATTGGTGGCTCTTCACGACCCTATAGCGGACGGTCCTGACATGCTGTAGGGACCGGCAAGTGGCGATTGGAGACATGACGCTCTAATATATTTGAGATGAAATCTTCAAAATATTGTTTTAGTATCGCTCAGAAGTATGATCAAAATTTAGAAAGCAGCCATTGGAATTAGATTATTAAAACCAATAACGTTTGCCATAAACCGAGCCGATT
>CALCSG010000073.1 GCA_937894085.1 uncultured Gammaproteobacteria bacterium
CCGACGTAGCGTTCGTATAATTCATCTAATGACATGTCGAGCTGTTGCATTAATCCGGCGATGATATCGAAATGTGCACCCTTGTCTTTCAATGTTTCTACGGCCAGTAATTCGATACTGGTTTTAATATCACCGGTGGTGCAGGGCCGGGCAAAGTCCGCCGCAATTTGCTCAGCGATATGCTCCAGCGGGTAGCCTGTTTGTAGTTCGATGCTGAGTGAAAAATGCACGATATCGATGACTTCGAGCTTGACCTGGGGCAGATCAGGCTGATGGTGCTTCCACCATTTCCAGCCGTAATGTTCAAGCATTTCGGAAGCTTCCATCCAGATTGCGCGATACCACTCAAAACCCTGTTCTGGCCAGTCTTCATGTACCCAGCTGTTCATTTCACCCTGCAGTTTTAGCATGGTGATTAGTTTTTGCTTTGTTTCGCTCATAGTTTAAGCCAATAATTTATCAGGCGGATTTTGTGGTAAGCGCAATAGTTTCATGATCGACCTGTTCAAGGGCTTTTTGAATATGGTTGACTTCATTTTCTTCAAACAACGCTTCGCCACATTGTGTGCAAACCCATGCAGGAATGGATTCCCATGAAATATGGTAACCATTCCTGTCCGCACTGAATGGGGCATGGCTTCTTTTCATTTTGCCTTTACAGTATAAACATTCCATCATTTTCTCCTGACCTTTAAGTCTTTAAACCATAGGCCTTTTGCCGGGATGTAAGCAGTAATGATAGCGAGATATTCAGTTTTAGGCGAACATACAACATGGATTGCTCGTTTTGATCCTTTATGCAATATCAAGAAGCTTTCCCCTCTGGAGTCTTCCGGGTATTCCTCGATGATTTCGCCAGAAAAAATTGCAGTTTTAACTTCTTCTGTAGAAATCATTCTATCCGGTCTGGACATTTGATTAATGGCATGAGGCAGGAATAAAATCTTTTTTCCTGCTGCTGAGATTATTTTCTGCTTCATATATATCGTCCCTGATATGTTTTCTAAAGTCTAATCCCAGTTCAAAGCCCCACCAGTCTGATACTCGGTAACCCGTGTTTCAAAGAAGTTCTTTTCTTTCTTTAAATTGGATTGCTCATCCAGCCAGGGCAGGGTGTTTTCTGCACCGGGGAAGGGTTCTACATGGCCCAGGCTTTTGGCGCGGCGGTTGGCGACGAAGCGGAACTGGCCGATATGGTCTTCGTGGCTGTAGCCGAGGATCGGGTCGGGTAGCAGGTATTTGGAATAGGCCATTTCGACGGCTTCGGCTTCTTCCCACATGTGCTGGATAGCTTTCGGGTCCAGCGTGAGCTTTTCTTCCAGCATGATCTGTTTGCACACGCGAATACCGAACGAGGCATGCATCACTTCATCACGCATGATGTACTGGAACTGTTCGGCTGTGCCTTTCATCAGGCCACGACGTTGCAGGGCAAATATCGGCGTAAAGCCATTGTAAAACCAGGTGCCTTCGAAGATGCCGGCGAAGAAGGTGTAGGCCATCACAAAGTTTTCCAGTTCGTCGCGGTTGGTCAGGTCGATATCGGAACGCAGTACTGAACTCAGGCGCTGGTTGGACATTTGTATTTTAGCGTAAATCTCCGGAACCACGCGGTAACGGTTATAGATTTCTCCCTGGTCAAGGCCGAGTGTTTCGATGCAGTGCTGGTAAGTCCAGGTGTGCATGGATTCTTCGTATACCTGGCGAGCCTGGTAAATCTGTAATTCGGGTGCAGTCATCTTTTCCATTACCGCCAGGCCGATGTTACGCATCGCCAGAATGTCGGAAGTGGTCAGGTATGACAGTACATTGTCATACACGTGCTTTTCTTCCAGCGTCAGCTTGCGATTGTAGTCAGAAATATCCTGCGTCATATTGACGTCCAGCGGAGTCCAGTGGTTCTTGTTGGCATTGAGGAAATAATTCCATGCCCACGGGTACTTGAAAGGGGCCAGCTGGTTGATGTCGGCCATGCCATTAACCACGCGCTTGTCTTCGGGATTAATCGGCTTTGCAGACACCGGGTTCATGTCGGGTCTTGGAATATCAGTAGCCTTTGCCTTAACCTTCGAGGTAGCCGGTTGCGGCGTATCGTTGCTGACAGCTGATGGAGCCGGATTAGCCTTTACAATACGGGGCGCTTCCGATTTATCGGCTTTTGGCTCAACAGGCTTTATTACGGGTTCTGGTTTGGCTGGTGCGGCCAGTGGATCATCCCAATTTAACATACTTATGTTCTCGCTCTTTATTGTAATGAGTAATGGCTACTATTATTGACAGGCGTCGCATTCCGGATCGAGGATAGAGCAGGCCTTCGGCATGTCATTCTCGGTCGGGTTGTTATCGCGATCATCGGAAGTTGTTTTTTCGACAGCTGTGGCAGCCAGTGAACGCAGGTAATAAGTGGTTTTCAACCCTCTGACCCAGGCCAGCTTGTAAAGGTTGTCGAGTGTCTTGCCGGATGGCTGAGACATGTACAGGTTCAGTGACTGTCCCTGATCGATCCATTTCTGGCGGCGTGAAGCGGCTTCTACTAACCAGCGCGAATCGATTTCAAACGCGGTGGCATACAGTTCTTTCAGGTCATCCGATACGCGGTCGATCTGCTGCAGGCTGCCATCGTAGTATTTCAGATCATTGATCATGACATCATCCCACAGACCATTGGCTTTCAGGTCTTTAACCATGTACGGGTTAATCACCGTGAATTCGCCCGACAGGTTGGACTTAACAAACAGGTTTTGATACATAGGCTCGATAGACTGGCTGACACCGCAAATGTTAGAGATAGTCGCGGTAGGCGCAATCGCCATGGTATTCGAGTTGCGCATACCGATGGTCATCACGCGTTCGCGCAGGCTGTCCCAGTGCATGGTGCTGCTCTGATCCTGTTGCAGGTAATCGCCACGTGCATCTTTCAGGTTCTGTAATGAATCGATTGGCAGAATGCCCTGGCTCCATAATGAGCAGGGGAAACTGGAATAGGTGCCACGTTCTTCCGCCAGGTTAGTCGACGCCTGGATGGTATAGTAACTGACTGCTTCCATTGACTGGTCGGCGAACTCGATAGCGGCTTCTGAGGCATAGGCAATATGCTGTTTATACAGAGCATCCTGAAAACCCATGATGCCAAGACCAACAGGACGGTGACGCAGGTTGGAAATACGCGCCTGTGGCACGCTGTAGTAATTGTAGTCGATTACGTTATCCAGCATACGCATGGCGGTGTTGATGGTTTTTTCCAGTTTTTCCAGATCCAGACCGTTTTCATTAATATGCTGCGGCAGGTTAACGGAGCCCAGGTTACACACGGCGATTTCTGTATCAGACGTGTTGAGGGTGATTTCTGTACACAGGTTTGAACTGTGTACCACGCCGATGTGCTGTTGAGGTGAGCGTAAATTACACGGATCTTTAAAGGTAACCCATGGGTGACCTGTTTCAAATAACATGCCGAGCATCTTGCGCCATAAATCATTCGCTTTGACCCGTTTGAACAGGGTGATTTCGCCACGGTCTGCTTTTTCTTCGTATTTGACATAAGCGGCTTTAAAAGGTGTGCCGTATAAATCATGTAGATCGGGCGCATCATGCGGCGAGAATAAGGTCCATTCGGCATTATCTGCGACACGTTCCATGAACAGGTCGGGAATCCAGTTGGCGGTATTCATGTCATGCGTACGACGACGCTCATCACCGGTATTTTTACGCAGATCGAGAAAGTCTTCGATATCCAGGTGCCAGGTTTCGAGGTAGGCACACATGGCACCCTTACGTTTGCCACCTTGGTTTACTGCAACAGCCGTATCGTTGGCGACTTTCAGGAAAGGGACTACGCCCTGAGATTTACCGTTGGTGCCTTTAATGTGTGAACCTAATCCGCGCACGCGTGACCAGTCATTGCCAAGACCGCCGGCAAATTTTGATAGTAGAGCGTCATCTTTTATCGCGCCGAAAATACCATCCAGATCATCAGGAATGGTGGTCAGGTAGCAGCTGGAAAGCTGTGGCCTTAAGGTCCCCGAGTTGAACAGGGTGGGTGTGCTGCTCATAAAGTCGAAGGAAGAGAGTAGATTGTAAAACTCTATCGCTCTTCCTTCGCGGTCAACCTCATTTATCGCAAGCCCCATGGCTACACGCATAAAAAAGGCCTGAGGCAATTCAAAACGGGTGTCATCGGAATGTATGAAGTAACGATCATACAAAGTCTGGAGACCGAGATAAGTAAATTGATGATCACGTTCCGGTTTGAGTGCCTCGCCTAATCGTGGCAGATCGAACTTGAGTAATTCGGTATCGATCAGTTCGAGTTCTGTGGCTCTTTTCAGGTAATGTGCAAAGTATTGCGGGTAACGTTCAGCCATTTCATCATAGGTGGCATTCGGGTTGCCATCTTTGATGAAACTCAGGGTTTCAGTGCGCAGGCTATCCAGTAACAGACGCGCGGCAACCTGTGAATACTCGGGTTCGATATCGATCAGTGCGCGTGCACTCATCACCATCATCGGGCAGATATCACACTCGGCAATACCATCGAACAGGTTGCGTAAGGTATCCTTATAAACACGTTGTGGATCAGTATTGTCCAGACCTTTACAGGCATCACCAATGACCTGTTGCAGGCGTTTTGTGTCTAGCGGTTCCTGCTGTCCATTTGCCAGCTTGACGTGAATGTGAGTTTCGTGCTGATCAGGAACGGTTACCGTGGTGGCTTCTTCTGTGGAGCGCTTTTGCGACTGTTGTTCACGATAAAGCACGTAGGAGCGAGCCACTTTTTGCTCGCCATTACGCATTAATGCCAGTTCTACCTGATCCTGGATGTCTTCAATCATGAAGGTGCCGCCATTCGGCTGACGACGTTTCAGGGTTTCTACCACCAGGTTAGTCATGTTGGCAACGGTTTCATGCACCCGTGAAGAAGCGGCTGCCTGGCCACCTTCTACTGCCAGAAAGGCCTTGGTCATGGCTACTACAATTTTTTCCTTGTCGAAGCTGGTCAGCTTGCCATTACGACGCAACACGTTGTAATGATTGCCTGAATCTTTCTGCTCAGTCGATTGCTGATTTTTTGTCAGGTCAATTTTAGCTACATCATGTTTTGCGGTGAGTGGTGATTCAATATTGTGCATGTGGCAATTCCGTTATTAAAGTGTTGGCGATTAATTTTTTCAGGATCAGACCTGTCTATACATAAAGAGGCATCTCACAGCGGCTGGAAAGCGCAACTGCAACTGATTAATTCTTTTTGCTAAGATAGTTAAGACCGCTGTTTCAGGGGAAACTGGTTCGTTACACAAGCATTCTCATTGACTTTTTTTGTCAAAACCCGAATCCATATCTGGTTCAGGGCCCTGGTGCCAGGCAATATATAATCCATGTTGCCGTCTAATGTGATCGCTTGTGTATAACCCTGAAGAAATATACCGAGTTGTATCAGTAATCTCTAGGAACACAATATAGTGTGTTTTATCATAAGGTCAAGCACATTATGTTGTGGATTGACCTGTGGTTAATACATGGAAAAGCTGTGGATAAAATGTGTAAAAGTTTAACATTGGCTTCACAAATAGCTTTGAGAGGAATATGGCGAGGCTTTAATATTCAAGAAAATTATGAAGATATTATTTTCCATAAAAAATTTCAATATTACCGAATGATGATACACAAATAAATGATGATTAAAAAAAATGGACGATTCAAACTGGGCATAGATTTAGGTGGCACAAAAATTGAAGCTGTTTTGCTGGATTTATCCGGTCAAATTGTTTTCAGGCAACGAATTGATACACCTAAAGATGGCTACAGGGCGATACTGGATGGTGTCAGGACATTGGCAGAACAGGCTGAAAGTTTTGCCGGTGAAACGTTAAATGTGGGCATAGGAACGCCCGGCGCCCTGTCACCACAGAGCGGACTACTCAGAAATTCTAATACGGTGTGTATGAACGGGCAGAATTTACTGCAGGACCTGCAACGGGTTTTACAGCGTCCGGTGCGCATACAAAATGATGCCAACTGCCTTGCGCTATCGGAGGCAACCGATGGCGCGGCGGCTGCTGATCCGGTAGTTTTCGGCGTTATCATTGGTACTGGAACAGGTGGTGGTGTGGTCATTAACAGGCAGTTAATTAGCGGCCCACACGCCATAGCCGGTGAATGGGGGCATAATTTCCTGCCGTGGACGCAGCCGTTTGATATCGACCGCAACTGTTATTGCGGGAAACACAGTTGCATTGAAACTTTCCTTTCCGGGCCGGGCATGGCAGCCAACGCCAAAGCGATAACCGGGCAGGATTTAAACAGTAGGCAGATAGTTGACCGGGCACAGCAGGGCGATGCGAGCTGTTTACAGCAACTGGATCATTATTATGATCAGATGGCCCGCGCTCTGGCTATGGTCATTAATATCCTCGACCCGCATGCCATCGTGCTGGGCGGAGGCATGTCAAATATTGCCGGGCTGTATGAACAGGTGCCGAAGCGCTGGCAGCAATATGTATTTTCTGAGTATGTGCAGACTAAATTGTTGCCACCAAAATATGGAGATTCGAGCGGAGTTCGCGGGGCCGCGTGGTTGTGGGGTTAGCAATATTCCTGATTACCCTGCAGACTTAGCCAGCTATTTTTTTAATTGAAAGGTGAGTTTTCAGTAAAAATTTACTCTCGCAAAGGCGCCGGGTACGCCAGGATTAACACAGCTTTTGGTAGGGTGTGCTGTGCGCACCATTGAATTTCAGTACCAGCATCAATGGTGCGCACGGCGCACCCTACAAAATAGTGAGCTACGCAGGAGTCGACTTTCAGTCCATTGCGAACCAGGTCGGTTCCCGTCCACAAATCAAAGAGTAACAAAATCAGGGGGTTATAATTTTGTTACTCAAGAGTTTTTATTTTTTATGGCTCTGTATGAAAATCATGTAAAACTTTTAAGTATCGAAACTACTGTCATTC
>CALCSG010000074.1 GCA_937894085.1 uncultured Gammaproteobacteria bacterium
GAAACCCACCTTTGAATCTGCACCTCAGTATGACGATCAAGATATTGATTCTCTAACGCCAGGAGCAACTCAAAGGAATTGGAAGTGGCCGAGTGAGTTCCCCACGTGTCCTAATCACTTGAGTGACAATCCTCTACAAAACTACCTCACAAATCTTAAAGTTGGAGCAGTTTTTTCTCGTAATAAATTCGGCGAGTCAATTGTTGATAAGGCCGAGATTGGAGATGAAAGTACCTGCCTCAGTGTAATTTGCAGGATTGATTCTGGAGTTAAGAATTACGCCTTGGCCAAAGTAACTTTCGAGAATGGAAAATTTATCCACGCAAGCGAAGGCACATTTTTCACTTATGATGGCGCAGAGAAAACACACTGTTCACTTATTGGTGTCGATTGGATGGAGCCAGATGGATATGAGGGATGTATTGATGACTACTGTTAGCTCTCTTTAGCCGAGAATAAATTATTGGAAGCATATTGATCCAGAGCGGAGTCGTTTTGTCCGCTCTGGGTCGATTCCAGCGATAGCGAAGGCTGATGCGATTGACCGCTTATTTGACTAACCGGACTTACAGGGTCTGGTACATTAAAAATATTTAATTTCTAACACTGAATACCCGCTGTGTTGATAAAGCAGTCGTTCCCGATAATTTAGCGTATGTCTTTGGGGTGCTATGAGCAGTCAGTCCGTACATGCAGTAGGTTGCTACCGGATTATGGACTAACTTGCTTATCTGGCTGAAATATGGAATGGTTGGTCTAGAGCGGGAGCTGAAATTTAAAGTCAGTCAAAAACTCCAGGCAGGAGAGAAAATATCTGAATTGCAGCACACAACTCAAAGCCGATGGCGAGTAATAAATTGGTGCTAGATTCTGATTCAGTGAAAAATCTGTGTAGTTGTTTTATGTTTTGGTGGGAATTTGGAAACAAACATTTCAAATCTATTTGAGTTGCGTATGAACACTATTTCATTATTGGTATTCAGTATCATTACCTTTTTATATTCAAGCGTGTCAATATCATATGACGACAGTTTGAATGCAGCAATACATTTTTATAATCAAGGTAAGTATGCTGAAGCCAAGAAGGCTTTGGACAGAACCAATATTGAAAAAAACCCCAATGGTTCTTATATGATGGGTGCTATATTGCTTAAAGAAAGTAATCTCAATGAAGCAGTAAAGTGGTTTCAGATTGCCGCAGATAACAACCTGGTTGAAGCCTATCATGCGCTCGGAAGTGCCTATCATCAACTATGGCAGAGAAATTATATCGATTCTTACTATGTCAAAAGTAAAGAGCATTATGCAAAAAGTACAGCAACAGGTTTTCAACAAGCCCAAACAGGCCTGGCACAGCTTGAGAGAGAATACTACGATCACAAACAAGAAAAAAAGAGAAAACAAATTCAACTAGATAAAGCAGAAAAAAAGAGAAAACAAATTCAACTAGATAAAGCAGAAAAAAAGAAAGTCATTGCGCCTAAGAAGTCTGCTCTTACTAACAAGATCGCTCGTGCTAATACCGCTCAGGTTAATAACATAGCAAAGAAAGTGGCTAATTCAATTGCAAAGGATGCGCCTGCTCGAATAAACCAGCACATGACGTTGTTATCAGTAATGTTCGTGTCATCCACGCGAACATTTTTTTATAGTTATGAAACTAGTGGCTACATAACCGAAAGTAGCGCAAGAAGCAAAATAACTGCAGGAGTTTGTTCAAACGAAATAATGTATGCCCTTGCAAAGAAAGGAATACTGTTTCGTTATGAGTACAGTTCCCCGTCTGGATCGAAAATACTATCTATTTCCGTTACATCAAGAGATTGCTACTAGGCCAATGGATCCAGAGGTATTTAAGTTCATAGCACAGGCTGTCATATCTCTTTGTGGTGCGCTTCTGGCTGCAATTCTAGCCGCACACATCGCAATGAAGAAATTTCGTAAAGAAAAATGGTGGCAAAGAAAATCAGAAATTTATAGTGAATTGATTAACGAGCTACATGAATTGAAGTATCCAAAAGAGCGTTTTTTTTGATTCACTCGCCGAGGGAGTAAAGATAAATGATGATGAAGCACTTGAACTAATAAGGAGGGAGAAGGATTCTCAGACTAAGGTGTTTCAAGTTGCCGAAAGATCGTCGTTTGTCCTAAATAATAGTGTCTTGTCCGAAATCAGAAAGATGGATCAATATATAAAACGGGCAAAAAATCAAGAATCCTCAATAGAGCAATATCAAGATGAGATTCATGCAATTAATGAATGTATTTCACGTGTCATGGCAATTGGTCGAAAAGATTTACAAATTTAAGAGTAAAGAAAGAGCCTAAGTGTTAAAAGGCCGCTTGGGTCGATTCCAGAGATAGCAAAGGCTAAAGCATTTGACTGCTTATTTGACTTAACTGACTAATTGTCTAATCTGGTCGAATTCATGTTCTGGATGAGCCACTACACATTATTAGCTGAAATATCTTCTTCTTAGGTATTCAATATAATTTTGATTCACACTATCGCTTTCATCTAGTGCGCGAAATAATTCCTGATAGCTTATTGCCTTGAATCGAAGTTCCTCACCTACCACATCAGTAAATAGGTTAATTTCATTTTTGTGTACTTTAGTTTCATTCCCACCTGGCCAATCATAATATATGTAGTAGAGAGAGAATCGACCCTCAAGTTGCGTAGCCATACCCAATGCATGTTTTAATAACTGGGGAGTATCAAGATAACGAAAATTTTCACTTCCATTAAATATAGCTTCTGAAATTTCTTGTGTTTTAGTTAAACCATAATTGCTCCATAGTCGTTCATCTTCTGGAAAGTATTTTTGCTTGAAAGTGTCTTTGTTTTTCGATTTTGGAGTCAGCCACTCACTAAATTTACTTTCAATCCCAATTATATGACGTGTAGATAATTTTAGAGCGATATCAAGATTTGGAGGGATGCCGTTCAAACCAGTTGAAAACTGCTCTTCAAAAGAGATTGAGTCAATAGTATCCTCTATCCCTAATGCTAATTGCAGTGTTGAAGTGTCTTTATCTACCCAGCTATCAAACACATTAACCGCCAGAGCAGATGACGAATGGAGAGCACGCATCTTTGCAGGTCGAGATGCTGTATCAATAAGTTCAGAACCACTACCATTGTTGAATGCCGTCCTGGTTCGAGATGAAAGTGGCTTCACTAAATTCGATTCAATGTTATCAAGATAGCCACGTGAATCAGGGTTTAGCCCTACCGACTCGGCCCAATTCTTCTGTTGTTGAATCAACTCTGTTCTTGATGTCATTTCTTATCCTCATTTTTTTCCTTAATTAACATTGTATCTAGCGTAGTCAACAATTACTCACCCATTTTTCGAGTTGTGATAGATTGATATATTCCAATTCGAAAAGTGAATATCTGTTTTTATAAGACATAAAAAATCATGAACCATACAATCAAATCCATATTTACAATGATATTGATTCAGGATCTTTCTAATGACTTACGAAACATCTGTGCTCATAAATAAAATAAAAAGCTCATTAAACAATAATTACCAACAGTTTCCTTTAGATTTAGAAAACCAGATACCATCGAGCAGTTTAGATGAACTGGTCAACCTTGCTGCAGAAAAAGAATCAGAATGGAATACTACTCTAGAAACATTGCACCAGTTCATAAATGGAGTCACAAAACTTGACTGCTTCACTTACCGTGCGGTCAATCAGGTCGGTGATGAACTGGTTTATTGGAATGCTTTGCTACAGCCATTTGGTGTTTTTAAACAAGATGGTACGGTTATCTATCAGACTGATGCTCCCTACCCCACAGCTGATATGATTATTGCCTGGTGCAATAGACAGGTTTCATGAAAATGTTTTCCTGGAAAACTAAAAAAAAACAGTCTTTGAATTAAACCAGAAAAAGCTCCCCATATTAGCTGGCCATGAGCTTATAGAGTTATTGGGTCTCGGTAACAAAATTAAATCTATAGAACGTATAACCAGCGTTGGATCAGAATATTTTAATGGATTATACCGCCCCGCTATTGAGTTGTTTATTGAGTCTGTACAGTTAGCACCCGCATCGACTGCTCACCACCACGCTGGCCCTGGTGGTTTAGCAACTCATACCATTGATGTTATAGAAAGAGCGTTGAGACAACGTAAATCATTTGAACTTCCGTTAAATGCTGACTCAGAAATTATATTTCAGCAAGATCACTTCTGGACATATTCGATTTTCATCGGGGCATTGCTACATGATATTGGGAAAATGATCACAAGCACTTTGATCGTGTTAGATAATGGAAAGATCTGGAACCCGCATCAAAGTAGTCTGTTGAATTCTGGAGCAAATTCTTACCAAATCCGTTTTGATCAAAATCCATATAAATATCATACCCAGATAGCCAATAGCTTTTTTCACATAATCCCCGAAAAAGGACGAGGTTGGCTCGCTCAATACCCTGATATATTTTCTGAACTGTGTGCATGGCTCTACGGTGATTACTATGAATTTGGCATGATCGGTAAAATTATCCGCTTTGCGGATGGCCAATCGGTTGCATCAAACCTTAAAATTGGGGGTGAACAGGCACGATTCATCAATGCCCCGGAAATTCCACTGATTGAAAAAATGATGACAGCCCTTCGAGAGCTGCTGCAAACAGGAGCGCTGAAGATAAATGGAGCTGAAGGGTCATCAGGCTGGTGCATGGGTTCCTTTACCTATCTGGTCTGTGGAACCGTGGCAGATAAGGTTCGTAGCTACCTGTTAAAATTAGGTTCTACTGATATCCCTGGTGACAATACTCGTCTATTTGATACCTGGCAGGAACATGGCTATGCCATCAGCAATCAGAGTGATGCCGCAATATGGTTAATCAAAATTAACGACCGTTTCAAATTAACCGTTCTTAAATTTGAAACCAATAGATTATTCCACCCAAGCAAACAACCGGGAGAATTTCTGGGACAAATATCAGTCATTGAAAATAATCAAGGTATTGATCAGAACGACAATCAAGCTAAAAAACCAGTAGCTGAGACAACTATCCAACATCAAGCTGCTGAATCAACCATCCAGACCGATTTAACTCAAGTGACTGAAACAAATGTGAAGGGTGACTACAAATCTGTACCAGATAATGAGCAAAATACTGTTTCAACGCAACCTGAAACAGATTCTCCGGGTTCTGCGGCAGATTTAACTGCAAATAACCAGAAAAATACCCCTGTGAAAGATTTTTACAGGGATGAAACTGAAGATAATCGAGAGCTGAAACAAAGCAATGAAGGGGAAGGTAACAATCGAGGTTCTACGCCTAACTATCAGAAACTCAGTAAGCTTCCTGAAGATTTAAAACTGGAAGATCCAGACATTGCCAAACATTTCATTATCTGGATTAAAGAAGGTCTTCAGGAAAGAAAGATTCAGGTCAATAATTCAAAGGCACTCGTACATGTTGTAAAAGAAGGGGTTTTGATTGTCACTCCTATAGCCTTCAAGAAATTTATCTGGGAGAACAAGCTTAATGTTGATGGAGGTAATATCAATAAACAACTGACACGGATTCAGGATCGTTTGAAGACAAACATGGAAAAGAAAAAACTGCATCGAAGAACAAAATCAGGTCTTAATATTCATACCTACCATATTAATGGCGATTCAAAATCAGCAAAAATCAAGTGCTGGCTATTACCAGTTAAAACCATTTTTGAAAATTCCAAGCCACCATCCATAAATCCTGTACTTGAAAATGCCAGTGGATTTAGTAGTGATACTGAGAATGTAAAATGATTAATAAAATTGAAAGCTTATTTGATTGCAGCCATTCTCAAATTGTGACATTTTGTCCATTTTTTTACCCATATGGACAACTGAAATGAGGCCTGAAAGCCATAATACCCTTAATTATTTACCACATTTGAGGCTTTTAGCCGGTTTTAGAACACAGCAAGATGCAGCAGATTATTTTGAAGTTCACAGGAAAACTTGGAATCGTTGGGAAAAGTCGGGAAAGATAAGAAGGAATGTCCGAGAAATGCTAAAAATTAAAGCTGGATACCTCCCTTTCAGCGACTGGCATAAATTTAGATTTAGTGATGGAAAGCTCTGGACACCGCAGAACTACGGGCTTTCTCCCAATGTCATAGAATCTCTTCCCTTATTATTACAATCAGCTAGAGATACATTTGGATATGATGAATTTGTAAAAGCCAGGGAATTAGATTCCTAAGCCTGCCAGGGGAAAAGCGCCATATTTTTATGGCGCTCTTAGCTTAGCCCATTGCTTCAAAAGAAAATATATTTGAATATTTCTTAATTGACCGATAATATCGGGCTTGTTTAGGTTATCCCTTACGCGGATAACTTTAAATCACCTCCTCATTAGACCAACCCCAAGGTCTGTATATTATGTAAAGTTAAATATTTAATTAAATCAATAAGATAAATAATTAATCTAATGTATTGCTTTAATAAAATACGAATACTAACCAACTTTAATTAAGCCTGATGGAGTCGAATATCGTTTAATTTAAGTACTTACCTGCTTCTATCTTTTCGTGTGAAGGTTATCAGCTGTAATAAAATCAAACTCTCACTCTCTATTCCACAGACAAAACTTCCTGAAGCTTTTCATAGGCTGCTTTATGTTTCCCTGGATCCATTTTTTTTAAATTGATCAGTTTCCAGTTCACTGCCGGTAAATATTCTACTCCCTGTAAATTGAGCAAACTCCAGTCTGGCAATTTGTTTTTGAATGACAGTAAAAAACGTTTTTCTTTTCTGTCAGTGATTCATTTACAAGGCGAATCAGTTGCTCCCGTGTTAATTCAAGTTCTTCAAGTGAAACGGTCTCCTGCTCCATTTGCACAAACTCGCCCTCATAAAGTTGCTTAAAATCTTTACGTACTGGAGTAAGAAGCTCAGCTATAGGCCTAGGATGGCTTATCAGATAAATAATTAACGCCTGACGAATATCATCAGTGAGTCTAATACATGTTTTACATCATAAAAATCCCTAGGATGCTGACGATCCAGTGATGCACAAATCTTCCCAGCATAAAGATCAGGGAGCGCCACAACAGCCATCTCAGCATAACCAAATTCGTCTTCTACTTTTTGGCACACTTCCAGTGATTCGGGTTTATAAACGGTTCCCCGTAAGACCGGTGATAACTCTATTTTAACTCTTACACCTTTACGGACTACCACAAGACGTAATGCGTCAGATTTGTCTTTAAATGACTCAACAATTTCTGCGTCTGAAAAAACATCATTTATCCTCTGCGTAATTCGTTGCAGAGCTTTTTTAATATTATTGAGTACTGTTTGCCGGTCATTCATTGGCAAGTACACCAGATCTATATCCACTGAAAGCCGTGGTAAATTCAGCACAAATAAATTAATGGCTGTGCCACCTTTCAAGGCAAATCACTCTTCTTCAGCAATCAGCGGTAACAGTTGTACCAATAATTGGACCTGTTTGTAGTAAGTGCTCGTCCTATCCATTCAAATCCTTCGGCACAGTGATTAGATATTTATTATCAAGTTTACCTTTAGCAGCGATAACTCGCTTACCCTTGCCAAGATTAAATTCTCTGTAATCCAGTTTATTTACCCATGAATAACCTGCTCTATCTGCTAGCCAGAAAAACAATCTTTTAACTTTGATATTGCTGCAGGCATGAAGAAGAACTAAAAGTTTTTTAGGTGATAGACTGGTCATTCCCTGCATTAACTCCTCTCCATGTTCAAAACTTATTATGTCAGGAAGATCTTTGAGCACTTCCAGTATGGCTTTTTCAGGGCATGATAACTTCACCGGTGGTAAGTCGTCTCGCCACCGGTGTTCTATCGTGTAGTTTGCATTCTCTACAACTTCTGGAGTCCATAATGTTTTGGTTCCATGCCACTCAAAAGTAACCGGTAACTTCAATTTTTTAAGCCATGCTGGTAATTTATTCATCGAATACAGGCGGATGATTTTTGACTTGTTATTCGAAAGGTATTGCCCATACCCAAGAAGTTCCAATGCAGTAAGCCCACCAACATCAACAGTTTGATCAGACATTTTTTGGAGTGAGCATACTACTCCCTGCCATGTTATCGGTACGCCACTACGCGCATATACACCAGTTGCCTGCATATCCAGCTTTTTACTTTTCAAGGCATTATCTATGCTATGAAGACTTAACCCCATGGATAACAGCCACTGTTTTGTCGCTATCATGCCATAGGGTAAGAGTTGGTCTAATGTTTGTTTAGTATTTGCGGTTACCATTTTTAATATTTACGGCGTTAATCAACGTGTTTAGCTAATAAACTAAACCAATAGGATACACTGCAGTTTATTAAATACAATTTATACGGCATAAAACGCCGTAAATAATTAAACTATCAAACTCTATCATCTTTCTTCACTACTATCCCTAAATCTTGTTATTGAGAACACAGGTAAATTTATTTGATTTGAATCACTTTTAAAATGTAACTTTTTGTCTGTTTTTATTCCAACAAGGACGGTAAGAATTAGACCTGAAGTCAGTACATTCTTAATGTTATATATCACTTCTGAGACTATTAGAAGAAATGACTGAAGATGCAGCTGTTTACCTGCTCTTCAGTAAATGTCATCAAATAGATTTAGTAATGGAAGCTCTGGAAACCGCAGAACTACCGGCTTTACTATCATCTCATTGAGTTACTTCATCTACTATTCCTAATCACCAGAAATACACACGCGATTGTTTGAAAAGAAAAATATAATTGAATATTTCCTAATTGACCGATAATATCGCATTAACAGGTTGTCATTTATCGGATTAACTTAACTTGTCTCCTCCTTTAGGCCATCCCCAAGGTCTGTATATGATGTAAAGTTGGATGAAGGGGTAAGTTAAGAGTCAATTCAAGGACAGCCTGTTAGATAGATTTAAATAAATTAAATTGCAGTAAATACGGACGAATTACCCCGTTAGTCGAGTAAGCAAGGGGAACTTCCCCCCAAGCTTCTCACACAACCGTACGTGAAACTCTCGCTTCATACGGCTCTTATCATTCACCATTGAACGCATGTTTGACTCCAGTGTGCAAATAGCTGTCTATTCCTTCTTCTGAAGGCATTCAGTCTTTTTGCAGCCTGAAATAATGACCTGACCTTTTTATACTTGTGCAACGCCCAGCGATTGAGTCTCTTATCAAAGTGAACGAGTAGTTTGGCTGCTGCCGCTTTCCCGAATGCTCCGTAATAGTTCATCCAACCTCTCAGCTTGTTGCTACAAAAACGTATTATGACGTTAATACTACACTGCTGCCATTTCTGCCAAGGCCATTCATTTATTGCGCTTTTTATCCACTTTGCTGCTTTTTGACTTATCCCTGGTATAAAACAGATTCGAAATGGAGCTTTGCGTGTTTTCACTAATCTGGGCTGAAAGGTAAACCCAAAAAAGTCAAAACTTACTCGGTCATAATTCGCCTTGTTTAACCAGCTTTTACAGTAGACGATTTTGGTCTTTTCCGGATGGAGCGTTAAACCACAGTCATTAAACCTTTTCGTTAGAATCGATTGTAATTTTATGGCTTCCTGTTCTGTCTTACAGTGGCACACTATCATCAGCATATCGTTCAAACTGTATATCTTCTCAGCTCCTTTCCACCCAGAGATCAAAGGTATAGTGTAGAAAAAGGTTCGCTAGAAGTGGACTAATGACCCCTCCTTTTAACGTGCTTTTCTACCGCACGCATCAGTAGGTCATGGTCTATGGCATCAAAGAAACCTTTGATATCCATGTCTAATACCCATGCCCTTTTCCAGCATCTTGCCCTTACTTTTTCAAGCGCCTGATGCGCTGATTTGTTCGGGCGATAACCATACGAATCCGGATGAAAGTGTTGCTCCAGCTCCTCTTCTACTTGCAGCTTCACGGCCATTTGAGCTATCCGATCGCTAATCGTGGGAATACCTAATGATCTTATCCCTCCATCTGCTTTCGGTATTTCTACTCGCTTGACCGCTTGCGGAAAATAACTTCCCGATGACATTCGGTTCTATAGCTTGTAAAGGTTGCTCTTGAGGTTCAGTTCAAACAATTCGAGTGTTTGACCATCAACTCCTGCACTACCTTTGTTAGCTTTGACACGTTTATACGCCTCCAATATCAGGCGCTTCGGAATGTTATGCGGATGAAGGGTTGCTGCTACCTGCCGCGTAGTTTATTGATAATCTGCCATGTCCCCCAGCCACGACCAAACCATTTCAAAACATGTTTCGGTTTGATCACTACAAGCAGCACGACGACACCGGCTATCCATTCGGGATGGCGTCCGAGTTTTCGCAGTGCGCTCAATCCCTGGTCAACAAACGCCAGTGGCATACGCCACGTCTCGAAATTCTGAGCCAGAGTTACCCGTTGCGCTGAGATTTGCGCAACCAGGCGTTCTCGTTTTTCTGCCAGTTTACGTTGTTTTTTATTCATCGACGTGAAGAAACCTGCTGCCGGTCTTTGGATAACTCCGACAGACTCGCAGCAAAAAGTCTCGGTCTGGTTTTCGCTTTGTGCAGGGCGAATGCCCATACCAGCACACCGAGCGTCACAAAGCAGCCTGAAAGACCACCCAACACCAACAACCGGTGTGTATCCCAGAATGTGACTACCAGTAATATCAGCGCTAGTACGACACCGACTCCGAAGCAAAACAGGGCTACCAGCGTCAGCACCATCTGCGTAAATACCTGTTCCCGTTCCTCATCCAGATCATTTGACAGCAGATCAAGGCGCGTATGCGCGATGGCTAGCAACGTAGTTGCAAATGCGGTCAATGATGCGAGCAGACCCTGAGTTTCAGGCTGTGTATCCCTCGACATGACGCAGGCCTAGCGGCGGCGGGTGATCAGCCCGATCAACAGGCCGACACTCGCGGCGATGCCAATGGCCTGCCATGGATTTTCATGAATATAGGCATTGGTGGACCTGACCGCATGTCTGGTTTTGACCATCAATACCTCGCTCTCCTCCGCCATCCTTGCTTTGGCAACCCTGAGGGATTCTTCCGCCCTGGCGCGAACTTCTTTCAGCTCGTCACCACCGTGCCTGGCAGTCGCTTTGAGTAGCGCCTCAGCGTCTTCCACCACTTTCTTAAAATCGTCGACCAGCTGTTCTTTGGTGACGTCATCATTTACTTTTTCCATACATTACTCCAATGTTGATCTTTACAGACCTGTTTTATTTTACTTATTACCCCTCAGCTTCCGCCATCCCAGGATAAAAAAGAGATTGGACTCTCGCGAAGGCGCAAAGTGCGCTGAGCAAATAAGGTAGATTGATTAGCCTTAATAAATATTAAAATGTCTTAATCTTTGCGACCTGTCGTCTTTGCGAGAGTAAATTTTTTACTGAAAATAAACCGTTCAATTAAAATATTACCTTTCAGAGTCTGAAGGGTAATCAGTTTTATTTATGTGTCTTTTCTTTGATGGTATCACCGGCTTCTTCGATCTTTTCTCCAGCCTGCTCTACCGCATTATCGATACTCTGCCCCGCTTTCTCCGCAGGGCCCGATTCTTCGCAACCGGGTAGCGCTACAAACAACACACTTAACAGCAGAGCTGCTCTAACGATCTGGACAAACTTCATGATTTATTACCTCTTGTTAAAAAATTGAAAAAATTAATGTATTAATCATTTGATATGTACGGTTGCGCACATATCAAATGAGGTGTATACCTTAAGATATTTACAGCATCAGCTTCCCCCACGACGATGAAACAACTTGACCTCGTCCAATACCCAGAAATTGACATGCACGAACACAATCCACTTCAGAACCACCTGCTAGCCGCCCTCCCTGCTCAGGAATACACACTGCTGTCGCCAAATCTTGAACTGGTATCAATGCCACTTGGCAAGGTGCTCTACGAGTCCGGCGACGAACTGAATCACGTTTATTTTCCCACCAACTCCATCGTGTCGTTACTCTACGTCATGCTCGATGGCGCATCGGCGGAAATCGGTGTGGTCGGCAACGAAGGCATCATCGGTGTAGCCCTGTTTATGGGCGGCGAGACCATGCCCAACCGCGCCGTGGTGCAGAGCGCCGGCTACGCCTTCCGCCTGAAGGGGCAACTGCTTAAACTGGAATTCAATCGCTCCGGTGAGCTACAGCATCTGCTTCTGCGTTACACCCAGGCCCTGCTGACCCAGATGGCACAAACCGCAGTGTGCAACCGGCATCATTCACTCGACCAGCAGCTTTGCCGCTGGCTACTGTTAAGCCTCGACCGCCTGACCTCCAATGAACTGGTGATGACCCAGGAGTTGATTGCCAATATGCTCGGGGTACGCCGCGAGGGCGTCACCGAGGCAGCTGGCAAACTGCAGAAAGCCGGCCTGATCACCTATCAACGAGGACACATCACTGTAATCGACCGGCCCGGACTGGAGGCACGATCCTGCGAGTGCTACTCCGTTGTCAAGCATGAGTTCGACCGCCTGCTGCCAGAGGTTGCCCCGCGCTTGAAAGGTCACTTTCACACCAGGTCATAGTCAGACAGGATCATTCATCCCGAGACCATCGGGCGCAACGGTATTTTCGATTATCACTTCAACGCGGCGGTTCAACTGGCGTCCTGATGCACTGTCATTGCCGGCGACCGGTAAACCTTCACCCATGCCGGAAGTTACAAGGCGACCTGTACCCACGCCCTGGCTTAACAGCCAGCTCTTCACTGAATCTGCGCGACGTTGTGACAAACCCAGATTGTATGCATACTCACCCGTGTTGTCGGTGTGACCCTCGATAAGCACGGAACGATCTGGATACTTGTTGAGAAAGGCGGCAAGTTTGGCGAGGTTTGTAGCGGCGCCACTCTTCAGATCAGACTTGTTAGTGTCAAACAGCAAATCACCCAACGTCACTACCAGGCCCCGCTCGGTGGGTTTGGCATTCAGCGCTACGATCTGTCTCTGCAATTCAGCCGCCTGCTTGCGCGCTGCAATTGTGTCCATACGCGCGGCATCGGTATCGTTAAGGGCGTTTTCGAGTTGCTGGTTACTAGCTTCAAGCTGGGCGCTGGCACGTTGTTGGCTCAATATTTCGCGCTGCGACACTAACATTCGGCTTTGTGCCAAAGCCCTGGCGAGTTCAATCTTGCGATCAGCCATATACATCAGATGATCAGCTACTTCCTTATCCGTCTGAGGTTTCTCGGCTGCAAGCACTGCAAGTTCCGCGTCCTTGATTGCGACTGGCGCACGGCTTGCAAGCTGCGACTCAGACTGCAGTTGGGTCAACCTGTTGCGCAGGTCGGTGGCTCCCTCAGGTTGCATAGCTGTCGTCGCGCATCCAGCAATTACCACAGATGTTACGGCGGCGGCAATCAGGGTTCTAACGATTCGGTTAGGCTGTTTCATATTTTTTCTCCTGTAATACGCTGTATTTCAAGCTTCAGCATGTCGATACTTTTTTGCATTTCCTGATTGTCCGATTCGGCCTTCGCTACTTCTGCCCTGGCGGAAGCGAGTTGCGCATCAACGCGCGACTGTTGGGCCAGGCGCTGGGCTTTATCCATATTCTCCGACTGCACCGCGCTGATAGCTGCGGTAAGTTTTTCGCGTGCATTGTCCAGTTCGTCGGAGGAATAATCCGCGACATCTGAGCGATTAGCTTCCACAATTGCCTGTTCTGCTGCCTGTATATCTGCGCTTGGCGGCGCCTGTGCAGAAGCACAGGCGGCAAGCATCAGTAACCCCGCAACGGCGCTTCCCATAAACCTGGCTGTGGTTGCAGTAACCGGGCGCAATGACAAATTGCTTTCTCCCCTTACCGTTGATAATTGTACTGTCTGAATCATTTGGTTTTTCCTCTGTTAACGTTTGAATCGCGACATCCTACACCTCGATTTAGCAATCAGTATCTTCGATCGCAACCAGCAATTCTGTTCGTTAGCGAACATAGCGGGTGGCTGTGCTATCTTATGTGCGCTAGCGTCCAGACAGTCCCCGATTTTCAGACCATAGTGAGCTACATACATCAGTGGGCAATCAAACCTGCCCTTTCCTATCAACTATCGATACTGCATTTTCGAAACGCCATGTTTGGTTTTGCGGGTCTTACCGACACCAGGGAAGTTCATATGACAGTCATCAATTCAACACCTGGCGCCAACCGTTTACTAACCATCTTGCCGCACAAAGATCGTCAACTTTTTGTGGCAGCTTGCACACCGGTTGAGCTGGTTTTAGGCGAGATTCTGGCCGAACCCGGTGAACACACACCTCATGTCTACTTCCCCATGACAAGTTTCATTTCCCTGGTCATACCGATCGATAGTCACTCCAGTCTGGAGGTAGGCCTGATCGGAGATGAAGGTATGCTTGGAACTTCCCTCATACTTGGAGTCGAGGTATCTCCACTGCGTGCTCTGGTGCAGGGGGCTGGCTCGGCTCTGCGTATGGACACAGCTGTGTTCATGCTTGAGCTCGAACACAATCCAGATTTGCAACGGGTGCTGAAGCTTTACCACTATGTAGTGATGTGCCAACTCGCACAAACTGCCGCCTGTACCCACTTCCATGTGGTTGAGGCACGCCTCGCCCGTTGGCTTCTAATGACGCATGATCGAGCACACTCGGACACGTTTCATATCACTCACGAATTCCTCGCCTACATGCTGGGCGTACGTCGCGTCGGTGTTACCCGGGCTGCCACTTCGTTACAAAATCAAAAAATCATTCACTATCGGCGCGGTGAAATTACGGTTCTCGACCGCAGTGCTCTGGAGGCCGCATCCTGCGACTGTTACGCTGCTGACATAGTAAGCTATGAGCGAATGCTGGGTTAATAGTATAATGTTCCCAATCACGTATCGAACTCCTCGATACGATAAACATTCTTCGAGTAATCGTAAAACCAGGGATACAGCACCAGCTTCCCGAAACGCAGAGAGATAATCTGAACTAAAGAAGCTTTAATTTCAGATAATCACCACAAATAGCCAGAACAATGTGGTGTACCGTACAGTGAAGCTGTCACAGCTTTAGTAGCATCCCTGATCTCGACAATTAATAATCAATAAGGTGATCTTTATGAACAATTTTCTGAAACAAGCACGGCAGTCCATACTGCTGGCGACGATGGGCACTCTCGCCCTGGTTCTCGCTGGTTGCAGCGATGGCTCCAGCTCTCAAAATAGCGCATTATCCGTGAGTATTACCGATGCACCGGTCGACGGTGTTCAGGCAGTAGTGATTGAATTCACTAAAGTACAGGTCAATTCTTCCAGTGGCACGCTTGATTTCACACTTGAAACTCCGAAGCAAATCGATTTGCTGCAATTGACCAACGGCAGGAGTGAGTTTCTGCTGGATGAGCAGATCCTGGCTGCTGGCGAGTATCAGTGGATACGCCTGTTTGTTGACGTAACAGATACGACCCATTCGTACGTGACTGACAGCACCGGTGATCACCCACTGGAAATCCCAAGCAATGATCAGACTGGCCTGAAGATTAATCGTCCGTTCAGCATCAGCACTGATGGTACGGCAGCATTCGTTATCGACTTTGATCTGCGCAAGTCACTGCATCTGCCCAGCTCTGCCGGCCGCCCTTACAAGCTGCGCCCAACCCTGCGTATGGTGAGTGCAACTGTGGTGGGCGGTATTACCGGAACGGTCGACACTACGCTGGTTGATGATCCTGCATGCACCGATTTAAACGCCAGTGGTGGTACAGTGGGTGGTTCGGTTTATGTTTATAGCGGCGCCAGCGTGATACCCGTCGATGTCAATATCAACCTGACCACGGTACAGCCATTGAGCACGGGGTCAGTGACACTGAATAGCAATGACAGCAGCTGGCACTATACTTTAGCCTTCCTTGAGCCAGATATGGATTACACCGTAGCATTCACCTGCCATGCATCGCTGGATGATCCCGATACCAGCGACACCTCAGTTGTGTTCCATACGCCGGAGACCGTTCATGTTATAAGTGGTACAACTACGCATGACATTCATGATGCTCCGTAATTCTGCATGAGATATTTACTGGACAACATGCAAAACTCAAACAGGTAGACTAACTACCAGTTTCAAACCGCGATCACATGCCACAACGGCATGCTGATCGCCTTTGCATTACACAATAGCCATACCCATTTCTATCTTCTGTAGGGGAAATAACGCTGCTCATGAATAATGCCAACTGGTTTCTGCTTGTAGGCGCACTATTGCTCGCTATGGGACTGATCACGCCGGTCGTTAAACGCCTGCCTATCACCTCTGCCATGATCTATCTGGGCGTGGGTATCCTGGTTGGCCCCATGGTCCTGGGGCTGTTCCACTTTAACCCGCTCAAACAGTCGGCGTTGCTAGAGGTGTTGACCGAGGTCGCGGTGCTGATCTCGCTGTTTGCCGCAGGCGTTAAAATGCCGGTGCCTGTGACCTATGGCCGTTGGCGCACGCCGGTGCTGCTCGCGTTTCTCGCCATGACTATCTCGGTCGCGCTGGTCACAGTGTTTGCCTATTATCTGCTCGGTTTACCGCTTGGTGCAGCCATACTGCTCGGCGCCATCGTCGCCCCAACTGATCCGGTACTGGCCACTGATGTGCAGATTCGTCATCCCCATGACCATGACCGGCTCCGATTTATATTAACCTGCGAAGCGGGCATGAACTACGGCACCGCCTTTCCATTTGTCATGCTCGGCCTGGGTCTGCTCGGCCTGCACGAACTGGGTGAGTTCGGTCTGCATTGGGTGCTGGTGGATGTGCTCTGGGCGACGACAGCAGCCATTGCCATCGGCGTGGCAACAGGTAGTGCCGTTGCGTACCTGGTAGTGCACCTGCGGCGCAACGGGCGTGATGCCGGTCTGCTGGACGACTTCCTGGGCCTGGGCCTGATTGGTGTGGTGTACGGCGTGAGCGTGTTATTCAGCGCATGGGGCTTTCTGGCCGTATTCTTCGCCGCCGTGGCGCTACGTCAAACCGAGCTCAGGCTCGCTGGTGGCGCTGCAGACCCCCCACAACAGCTGCAAACCGATATGCCGGTCGTCACCCATGATAGTGCGACGACACACCATGTTAGTGAAGCCTCCCTGGTGTTCAAGGAACATCTCGAGCGCCTGTCAGAACTTGTCCTTATTCTGCTCATTGGCGGCACCCTATTTATGGACTCGTGGAGCTGGGGTGCTGTCGGTTTCGCGCTATTTCTATTCACAATAGCGCGCCCGTTGAGTGTTTTCTCCAGTCTGCCTGGCAGCCGCACCTCGTGGCGCATACAGGGTATGGCCGGCTGGTTCGGGGTACGGGGTATTGGCTCTCTCTACTACCTCATGTACGCCATCCAGCACGGACTTCCTGAAAATCTGGCTCTGCAGTTGATTCAATTGACGCTGGTAGTGGTAACGCTTTCCATTGTCGTTCACGGCATCAGCGTGAAACCGTTGATGCGTCATTTCTGGCGGCGGCGTGGATAATCCTGGAAACCTCAGTTGGGCGCGAAAAAGACGCGTAAGGCAGCTCTTTTGCTTCCTGCAACCACTGCATTAGTGCATCCATGCACGACATTTTGGCGTGCATGGTGAATCAGAAAAACTCGAGGTCACCTTATTGGTGATAAAAGCTTTTTCTGGTTTGCCAGGTGCGTCAAGTAGTTGCGTGGACTTTTGTGATCCAACTGAGGTTTCCAGGATTATACTCAAGGGAGTTATCAGCTTACTTGAAAATTCAGTACCTAAAAACTATAAGGGGGTCAGCGCCCTTTACCGCACATCTACCTCAGTGCTTCGAAGCCAGAAATCACGTCGAACAGTTCCTCATCGATACCACTTTGCCGCAGGCGGTGAAACGTTCGGTTAAGATCTTGCTGCAGTTCATCGATATTTTTTTCTGCGCGTTGCATCGCGGCCAGTCGGCTGGCATTTTCACTGGCGAGCGATTCAGCACACGCCCTGAACAGGGTAACAAAAAGATATTCACGCACCATTGCCCGTAAGGTTCGTTCTCTGCTGTTCATCACCTCTGGCAAATTTTGCGTCGGCCATTGAATCTCGGCCAGATTCTGCAACCAGGTTTCATCCAGCGGCAGCAACTGCTGACTTGCGGGGGTATAAATCGACCCGGTTTTTGGGCGATTATGAAACAGGTAAACATGTTCAATTAAACCCTGTTCACGCTGTGCTTCCAGTTCAATCAGAATCTGCCCCACCAGTGGTGTAATGGCATTAATCGAATTCGGCAAAGTAAAGCCTGACATCGGTTGCAGCCGGGTTTCCGCGAGGCGTGATTGAATACGCACTCCCACTGCCCAGACAGTTTTTTTACCCGGCAGTTTTTCCAGCGTATCAACCGCGTATTCCACCATGGCCTCATTAAACTGACCAACCAGGCCCTGATCGGAACCAAATACGATGGCGGCAATCGCGGTCTGCTATTGCTGTTTTTTTGCCGGCATAGCAGCCAGTGATTTACCCTCGCGGAAACAGGCGGCGAGCCCCAGTTGAACCGTTCGATAATAATCATCCAGCGAGCGCACGGCATTTTCGTACTGGCCGATGCTCGATGCCGCCATCGCTTTCATGGTGCGCACCACGGATTCAAGCTCTTTAGCACTACCAATCTTGTGACGCAGGCTGGCGACGCTATCGCTCATGATGTTTCTTTCATTGATGTCTCATTCGGTGTCGGCTCAGGATGAAAGCTGGCGAGTGCCTGGCTGGCAATCTGGATAATCGATGCCTGATCTTCTTCACTCAGCTTTTTAGCGCTGTCAAACCGTGCGCGCACCTCGGCCGGAATATCCGCGGCGGCTTCACGCACGGCCTGCTCGGCCGCGGTCATTTGCTCTAGCGGTACAGCATCAAATAGATTTTCCGACAACGCCAGTAACACGGCAATCTGTTCTGTCATCGACACCGGAGCAAATTCCGGCTGTTTGAGACAGGCACGAATGCTCCGTCCGTGTTCGATAATTTTTCGGGTGTTGTCGTCCAGCCGGGCACCAAAGCGGGCAAACGTTTCCAGCTCTTCGAATTGTGCGAAGGCCAGTTTAAGATCACCAGTCACGGCGCGGTAAGCCGCACGTTGCGCCTTGCCACCGACGCGTGAAACTGATTTACCAACGTCAACTGCGGGTAACACACCGAGTTCAAACAGCGAAGGCGAGAGGTAAATCTGGCCATCGGTAATGGAAATTAAATTGGTTGGAATATAGGCGGAAATATCCTGCGCTTCGGTTTCGATAATCGGCAATGCCGTCATCGATCCGCCACCAAGCTCGGTGCTTAGATGCGTGGCGCGTTCCAGCAGGCGTGAATGAATATAAAAAATATCACCGGGAAAGGCTTCCCGACCCGGTGGCCGGCGCAACAATAAAGACAGTTCGCGATAAGCACGCGCATGATGCGTCAGATCGTCATAAACCACCAGTACATCAAGACCCTGCTGCATAAAATACTCCGCGATGCTGGTCGCGGCATACGGCGCCACGTAAGCCAGTCCGGGCGGATCGTTACCTTCGGTGACTACAACGACGGTGTATTCCAACGCACCCTGCTCGCGCAATGTGGCGATCACTTTGGCGACACCCGAGGCGCGCTGGCCAATGGCGCAATACACACACAACACATTCTTACCGCGCTGGTTAAGTATCGTGTCGAGCGCAATCGCCGTCTTTCCGGTCTGCCGGTCACCGAGAATTAATTCACGCTGACCGCGACCTACTGGAATAAGTGCATCAATCACCTTGATGCCGGTTTGCAGCGGTACACTGACCGGATCACGATCCAGTATAGCTGGCGCAGGACGTTCAACGGGCAGGCGTTCACTGGCAACCAGTCGGCCCTTGCCATCCAGCGGCTGACCCATGGGATTAATAATGCGTCCAAGCAATCCATCGCCCACCGGCACATCCACCACGTGCCCGCTGCGTTCGACTTCATCGCCAGCCTGCAAGTGCCAGTAGTCGCCAAGCAGCACGACGCCGATTTCATCTTCATCCACATTGAAGGCAATGCCATAAATATCGCCGGGGAATTTAAGCACTTCTTCAAAGCCGACACCGGGTAGACCGGATACTTTAGCGATACCTGTCGCAATACTGGTAATCGTGCCCACTTCCCGCGGAGTTAGTTGTGGCACAAAAGATTCACGCGCCTGGCTTATTCCGGCAAACGCACGATCAAACACATTTTTCAGATTGTCCCTTTTCAGATTATCCCTTTTTAGATTGTCATGGGCTTTTTCAGTGCTCATTGTTCTCGACATCCTGACCCGTAGTAGCTGCCGTTTTTTCAGCAACAGCACCCTCCGTTGCAGTCTTATTTTTCAGCAGATCATCAACACTGTTTGCCAGTGAATCCAGATAATCAGTAATACTCCAGGCTATCTTGCGTCCACCAGAGATGATCTCAATGCCGCTGACCAGATCCGGCACGATGATGAACTCGAGTGGTTTCTGTTTGCCCAATATTTCCGCAACCGCCGTTTCAATAGCCGCACTTTGCTTTTCTGATAATTGAAAGGCAGTACGTACTCGCAATGCATCGGATGATTTTTTTAAAGCTGATTTCAATTCGGTTATCTGTGCCTTGTTTAGCTTATGCAAACTATCAAGAAAGATATCCGTCATGCGTTGTTCCAGACTCGTTCCAGCAAGATCAGACAGGACCTTACGGGCAATCGCAAACACTTCTTCGCGTGCGCGACGGCCGAGCTCTTCATTTAGACTCTGCTGTTCGTTTCTTAATGCCTGTTCCAGTCTGCCACGCAAATCCTCGGACTCCTGTCGTGCCGCATCAAGCAACTGCGCACGTTCTGTTTTGGCCGCTTCCTGCATCTCATTCATGTGTGCGTTACGTTGTTGATCGAATACCTCGTTTTTCTGCTGATACTCTTCGCGTTGCTTTTGCGCTTCGGTTTCTTTTGTTTCGGCATCAGCAATTTTCGCGGCGATGCGTTTTTCCCGCGCATCAATCGCGTCTAGAATTGGCCGGTACAAAAACCGTTTCAGCAACCATACCAGGATAAGAAAGTTGATGACCTGCGCAATAACGGTAAACCAGTCGATCAGCATGAGCTATTTTCCTGCAGCCTGGGCGAGGGCGATGACCTGATTCCAGAACGGATTGGCAAAAATCAGGATCATCGACACCACAAAACAGTAAATGGCGGTGGATTCGATCATCGCCAGACCGACAAACAATGTGCGGGTAATGGTTGCCGATGCATCGGGTTGTTGGGCCAGAGAAGTCAGCGCGGTTGCCACTGCCTTGCCTTCACCCAGTGATGGCCCGATAACCCCGATGGCGATGGTAATGCCAGCGGTGAAAATCGATACCATAGCGATAATAGTTACGCTGTCCATAATATCTCCTTTAATTGTCGTAGTTGATGATTCATTATTTGCTTTCCGATTCTGTTTTGTTTTCTGCTTCGCCTTCCGGTTTGGTGCTGCGGACTCGTGTCGCCGCAGCAATATAAACCGTGGCCAGAATGCTGAAGATGTAAGCCTGCACCATGCCGGTCAGTAATCCGAGCGCACTCATGATGATAGGGAAAATGAAGGGCGTAATGGTCAACAGGATGGCCAGTATCATGGTGCCGCTCATCATGTTGCCGAACAGTCGTACAGCCAGTGCCAGGGTGCGCGAGATCTCGCTGACAATATTGAATGGCAGCATGATAACCGTCGGCTGCAGGTAGGAACGAAGGTAGCCACCTACCCCGCTCTGTTCGATGCCAAACATCGGTACCGCGATAAACACACAGATCGCCAGCGCGGTGGTGGTGGAGAGCGAACCTGTCGGTGGCTCATAGCCGGGTACAACAGTGAACAGGCTCGCCATGGCAACGAACAGGAACAGGCTGCCCAGAAAGCTGAGATATTTTTGTGGGTTTTTAAGTCCCACCTCTTCTATCTGCTGATTAATGCCGGTGACGATAATCTCCAGCAAATTCTGCCAGCGCGAACGTTGCTGCTCTGTCGACAGATTTCGAGTAATGAGTTTCGAACCGATGACCAGCACCAGCATCAGCCCCCAGGTATAAACAATGGTGGCATTGAGTTTGAAAAAACCCATTTGCCAGTAAATAATGTTGTCAGGACTAAGATTCATGCGCTTCTACCGTAATACTGTTTTTAGGCTGATCTGCAATGCGCGTTAGCCGGGTGACGATGATGCGTGCGATGATAAAACCCAGTAAGCCAGCGACGAGTCTCTGCCAGTTGTCACCCAGAATAAAATAGAATCCCAGTATGACGACACTACTGCGCAGCAACATACTGCCTAAAAACAACAACGCCACCTGTTTGCTCGATTCAATTTTACGTACCGTCCACCAAAGTCCGGCGAAAAAAAACGTACCAAGCAATCCACCTTCTAATAGAGCAAATAGCAGATGCAGATATTCATTCATGTTTATTCTCCTCTTCGTCCTGATGAATTTCCCTGTCTTCCTTAACGATCCAGCGCCAGGCATTAAAGCAGCCCAGACAAAGGCCTGCAACCAGCAGCGCGAGCGTCCATGAATGTTCACCCGGATAATGCTTGTCGAGCCAGAGCCCGAGAGCCGCACCCAGCAAGGTGGGCATTGCCACCGACCAGCCAACCAGCCCCATCATACCCAGGCCGGACCACACGGTTTTCGTCACATGGCGTTGCGCCTTCAGTTTGCGTGCAGCCATATCACCGACCTGCCGGCTGAATTCGGTTTTGCCCGGTCGCTGATTCATATCTGGTTTTTCAGTCATGAAGAAAACTCCGCCAGGCGACGAATAAATCCGCTTTCCATTTTTGCCAGTACCGAACGCACTTTCTGTTCCTGCTCATCCAGATGTGCAAACTCTTCTTCCACTGCCGCGCGCAATTTATCCAGACTCATACCGCCAATCGCATTACGCACAGAGACCCGCACATCGCTACCGGTTTTAACCAGCACACCTTCATCGACCGCGATGTAAACTTCACCTTCTGCGGCGGTTTCATAAACCAGGATTCCCGCTGACAGCGCCGCTACACAGTCAAGCCGCTGTGGTAGCAGTCCAAACGAACCCTCGTCTGTTACCGCAACAATACGCAATACATTACGCTTCTCGGTGAACACTCTAGAGGGCAAAAGAATCTTAAGATTCATCGACGCTACTCGCTGGTTGTACTTCATCTGGTTCTTCTTCTGCTGCCTGTTTGACGTTTTCGTCTACATCCTTGCGGGCCTCGTCAATGGCGCCGATCATATACAGCGCGCTTTCCGCATAATCTTTAAATTCATCGCGCAGGATCCGTTCGCAACCATCCAGCGCATCGCCCAGACTAACCAGCTTGCCTGTGTGCCCGGTAAACTGTTCGGTGGTAAAGAACGGCTGAGTCAGAAATCGTTCCAGTCGCCGCGCTCGCCCCACCACTTTATGATCCTCAACTGACAGCTGTTCCATACCGAGCATGGCGATAATATCCCTGAGTTCGGCGTATTGTGCGAGGGTGCGACGGATTTCCTGAGCGAGTTTATAATGCCTCTCGCCGACGACGCCCGGCGTGGCCATTTTGGAACTGGATTGCAGGGGATCGATGGCCGGGTAAAGCCCTTCACTCGCTCGCTTACGCGATAACACAATAGATGCAGAAAGATGCGAAAAGGTATGCACCGCAGCAGGGTCGGTGAAGTCGTCCGCCGGTACGTACACTGCCTGGATCGAGGTGATAGCGCCGGTATCGGTATTGGCGATACGTTCTTCCAGTTGCGACAACTCGGTACCCGTGGTCGGCTGATATCCGAGGCGTGCCGGCATCTGTCCCATTAAACCGGACACTTCCATACCAGCCTGGATAAAACGAAAAATATTATCGATCAGCAGCAGCACATCGCGATTTTCATCATCACGAAAATACTCGGCCATGGTCAGTGCGGCATGACCCACGCGAAAACGCGCACCGGGCGGTTCGTTCATCTGACCGAACACCATCACCATATTGTCCAGTACACCCGCTGCTTTCATTTCCCGGTACAGTTCTTCGCCTTCGCGGCAACGCTCACCAATACCGCAAAAAATACTCACGCCGGCATGCTGCCCGACCATATTGTGAATCATCTCGGTGAGTAGCACCGTCTTGCCCACACCGGCACCGCCAAACAGGCCGGCTTTGCCGCCACGCTCCAGTGGCATAAGCACGTCGATGAGCTTAATACCGGTCTCGAAAATTTCGGATTTGGTTGATCGCCGTGCTAACGCCGGCGGCGCATGATGTACGCTACGCCACTGAATGTCGACGGGCGCAGGATGGCGATCGATAGCATTACCGAAAACATCGAACATGCGTGACAGAATACCCTTGCCCACCGGCGCCTGTAATGGACCGCCGCTGTCTTCCACCAGCATGCCACGGGCAAGACCCTGGGTCGGCGTTAGCGCAATGCCGCGCACCCGATGTGCGTCGAGTTGCGACAGTACCTCAATCGCTATATCCCCCTCACGCGCATGCAGCAGCGAATTGATAGGCGGTAAATGTTCATCAAACACGATATCCACGACACTGCCGCGCACCGAAGCCACCACACCGGTATTCAATAAAGCTTTGTCATCAGGTAATGTCTGATTCGTATCCATAACGCTATGCCTTCACTTCCGTCACATACAGAGTCGATTTCAGTTCGCCCCAGTCTGCCTTTACCGGGCTCACTTGCCACATGGGTTAACCTTCATCAGCTGTTTGCGAATCGATAGCAACTCCTGCTGGCGCCTGGCATCAGTTTCAGGGTAGTGCATTTTGAGTGAGTTGAAGGTGTCGAGAATAATCTTTGAAACAATCAGCCGGGCATTCTTTTTGTCGTCGGCGGGAACCACATACCATGGCGCAAGTTTTGTGCTCGTTGCGCCCAGGCATGCTTCATAGGCCCCCATGTACTGGTTCCAGAATTTCCGCTCTTCAATGTCAGCAAGAGAGAGTTTCCAGTTTTTTTCCGGCACATCGATGCGATCGAGAAAGCGTTTGCGCTGCTCTTCCCCGGACAGATGCAAAAAGAACTTGATGATACGTGTGCCGTTACGATGTAGATGATTCTCCAGATCCACGATGGAACGATAGCGCTCCTGCCAGATGGTTTTCTCGTCGAGCACCCCATCCGGCAATCCCTGGCTGCGCAAAATCTCAGGATGAACTCGAACAATCAACACTTCCTCATAATAAGATCGGTTAAAGATACCAATCCGACCGCGTTCAGGCAATCGCTGGGTGCTGCGCCACAAAAAATCGTGCTCCAGTTCCTCTGCACTAGGGTGCTTGAAACTGAACACCTGGCAGCCCTGGGGGTTGATGCCAGACATCACATGCCGAATGGCACCATCCTTGCCGGCGGCATCCATTGCCTGAAAAATCAGCAACACTGAATAGTGGTCAGATGCGTAGTGTAGGCGTTGCAACTCGCTCAGCTCCTTCACCTGTTTTTTGAGGAGTTTTTTGTATTTCTTTTTCGACTTGTACGCCGATTTAACCAGCGTCGGCCACTTCTCGAGATCGACTTTCTCGCCTTCCTGTACCCGGAAATCTTTTGATTTAATTTTCATTTTTTCCTCTATGTTTTTGCCTCACCTCGCCGAATCACACGCGCCGCCGCCTCGAGCCGCCCTGATCCGCGTAGACGTCGTGGTGGCCTGGCTCTTACTTGTTTCAAAGCAGCGTGAACACAGGCGCCGCACCTTTCCATTCCATGCGTTTACGCCAGGTTTCAGGGTCATCATTACCACAGTGCATCAGCAACACGGTCTTACCACCCATAACCGCCTGATGCAGCAATTCCAGTTTGTCCTCGGGAATCCCTATTCGGCGAAAAGCAATGGTCAGGTGCGTTGCTGCGGCACCCGTGGTCATCACGCCGGCACCAACCGCCGCACCCACAATCGCATCGATCAGTGGTCCGGCCAGAAGCACGGGGCCGATGCCGGGCAGCAGAAATAGCCCGGCAGTGCCGATAAACAGTCCACCCAGTGAACCCCATAAGGCACCCTGTGCACCCCAGACCTTGAAACGTTCCTTTTCATTGGTATAGGCAATCCCCAGCACATCGTCACCCAGTCCACCCGACTTGTGCAGGATTGAAACCTGATCCATCGGAAAATCATGTTTGATCATCTGTTCTACCAGATTCTGGGCGTCGTCAGGATTTTCAAATACTGCACCCACAAAATGTTCGCTATGTTTAGTCATATTAAGAGCTCTCTTTATCAGGATTAAAAATTATTTGTTTCTCTATAACCTGCTGAGGTTTCATGGTGATTCGTTTGTGCTGGTTTTATGCAAACTCCATCCGATTGCGACCAGCGCCATACCGTCGAAAAGCAGATTGATACCAACATACAGACCCACCAGCCACAGCGAGGTGACTGGCCAGCTGGTCAGAAACAGAGTTACGAGTACAATCGACATCACACCATTGATGACCATCCAGCCCCAGCCTTTTGCAGGGTGCACGGACTGAGCGAGAATAAAGCTGCCCAGCGCATCGAGCAGCAGATACACAGCCAGCAGCATACCCACCACTTGCACGCCGCCAATGGGATAGAACAGCATCAGACTGCCGGTGATGATCAACAGTAATGGTTTGAGCCAGGCCATTACCTGCGTTGGGCAGTGTTTATATGTGTGTGCCGCCCACAGCACACCACCTACCAGCATTAGCCCCCCCCCACAAAGATCACGGTGCTAAATGCCATCAGCGCTGGCAGTAAAATTCCGAAAGCACCCAGCATGATCATCAGAAAACCGATAGGTAATGTATAGGATCCGAATTTTTCGAAAACTTTTGTATCAATTACAGGGTTATGCATATATTTTCCATGGTTCTGGTTCAAGTGCACATACGTGCACGCTTTTGTTTTCATCAATATCGACAGCTTGTTGCTTAAACGTCAACATCCAGCCATCTCCAGTTGAGAATTTCAGGCATGTCTTCGCCGTGTTTATCGATGTAGGCCTTGTGGTCGAGCAGCTTGTCGCGCAACATCTGTTTTGCATAAGCGGCTCGCGAACCCAGACTCGGTACCCGATCAATGACGTCACCGGCCAGATGGAAGCGGTCGAGATCATTTAATACAGCCATATCAAACGGCGTCGTCGTGGTGCCGTTTTCCTTGTAACCACGCACATGCAGGTTCCGATGATTGGTGCGGCGATAGGTCAGACGATGGATCAGCCAGGGATAACCGTGATAGGCAAAAATGATAGGCCTGTCTCTGGTAAACAACACATCATAATCCCTGTCAGAAATGCCGTGAGGGTGCTCAGCCGGTGGTTGCAGGGTCATCAGGTCCACCACATTAATTACGCGGATTTTCAGTTCCGGGAACTGCTTGCGCAAGAGTTTCACGGCCGCCAGCGTTTCCAGCGTCGGCACGTCACCGCAACAGGCCATCACCACATCAGGGTCACCACCCTCATCGTTACTGGCCCATTTCCAGATTCCAAGACCAGCGCTGCAGTGTTTAACTGCCGCGTCCATATCCAGCCATTGCAACTCAGGCTGTTTGCCCGCAACAATCACATTAATATCATTGTGGCTACGCAGGCATTGAGCGGTCACTGCTAGCAAACTATTAGCATCGGGAGGCAAATAGACACGGATAATCTCCGCTTTTTTATTCACCACCAGATCGATAAACCCCGGATCCTGATGACTAAAGCCATTGTGATCCTGGCGCCAGACATGCGAAGACAATAAATAATTCAGCGAGGCAATGGGCCGGCGCCATTCAATATCACGCGATACATCCAGCCACTTGGCGTGCTGATTAAACATCGAATCGACAATATGGATAAATGCCTCATAGCAGGAAAAAAAGCCGTGGCGCCCGGTTAGCAGGTAACCTTCAAGCCAGCCCTGACACTGGTGCTCACTCAGCATTTCCATCACCCGGCCATCTGGCGCAATATTTTCATCACCGGGTAATATGTCTGCTGTCGAACAACGGTTGGTGACTTCGAACAGCGCCCCCCCCCAGCGATTCGATGCGGTTTCGTCCGGACTGAAAATACGAAAGTTGCGTGCTTCGGCATTGAGTTTCATCACGTCGCGGATGAATTCACCCTGGGCGCGCGTTGCTTCTGCTTTTACCTCACCTGGATTGGGCACCTGTACCGCATAATCGCGAAAGTCCGGCAGGCGCAAATCACGTAGTAACTTGCCACCATTGGTATGTGGGTTGGCACCCATGCGCCGCTCACCTGATGGCGCCAGTTCGGACAGTTCTGCGATCAATCTGCCCGTATCATCAAATAATTCTTCGGGCCTGTAAGACTTCATCCACTTTTCAAGAATTTTTATATGCTTTGGATCTTTAACAAAATTGGTGACCGGTACCTGATGTGCATGAAAGGTGCCTTCGACCTGTAGGCCGTCGACGAATTCGGGGCCAGTCCAGCCCTTGGGTGAACGCAGGATAATCATCGGCCAGCGTGGTCGCTCAGTGAATCCATTGGTTTGCGCGTCACTCTGAATAAGTTTGATGCTTGCGATCACAGTATCCAGTGCTGCGGCCATCAACTGGTGCATGGTTTCCGGGTCATCACCTTCGACGAAATACGGCGTGTAACCGTAGCCACGAAACAATGCTTCAAGCTCGTCGTGAGAGATCCGCGCCAGCACGGTGGGGCCGGCAATTTTGTAGCCGTTCAAATGTAGAATCGGCAACACGGCACCATCATGTACAGGATTGAGGAATTTGTTGGAGTGCCAGCTGGTTGCCATGGGCCCGGTTTCCGCTTCACCATCACCCACCACGCAGGCGACCAGTAAATCGGGATTATCGAAGGCGGCGCCATAGGCATGGGATAGCGCATAACCCAGTTCGCCACCTTCATTAATTGAGCCAGGGGTTTCCGGTGCGACGTGACTGGGAATGCCGCCCGGAAATGAAAACTGGGTAAACAGTTTTTTCATTCCTGCCTCGTCCTGGGAAATATTGGGATACACCTCGCTGTAAGTCCCTTCCAGATAAGTATTCGCAACCAGTCCCGGTCCGCCATGGCCAGGGCCTGTGACATTCACAATACTCAGGTCATATTGCTGGATGATGCGATTAAGATGCACATAAATAAAATTGAGACCAGGGGTAGTACCCCAGTGCCCCAGCAGACGTGGCTTGATATGCTCAAGGGTGAGCGGTTTTTTCAGCAGCGGATTGTCATATAAATAGATCTGGCCGACCGATAGATAGTTGGCGGCGCGCCAGTAGGCGTCCATCTTGCGGAGCTGTTGCTGAGTAAGCGTGCTGGTATTCATGATTTAATTTTCCCGGTTTGAGTGCAGCTGGTCCTGCAGAGCTTCATGTACAGCGGCCGAATTCGACTCGCCGATGTCAATGTCCCACGGAATGTTCACTTCAAAGCCTACGCCACATCCGTTAATGCGGTTGCACCTGGCAGTTGCTCGTTCTCCACCTTGAGGGTCGCAACGACTTTCTGCAACAGTACCAGCACTTCCTCGCCAAGGGCATGCACTTCCGGTTTATCGACCAATTGCAACACAGCTGAAGGATCCATGAACGCGATCGTTACGCTTCCATTGGCTTCTTCGCGCACAACCACGTTGCACGGCAGAAGCAACCCGATGTCGGGATCGGCCTCGATAGCACGATGGGCGAGTGGCGGATTGCAGGCGCCGAGTATGCGATACGGCAAATGCTCGATGTTGAGTTTTGCTTTCAATGTCGCCTTGATATCAATATCGGTAAGTACACCGAAGCCTTCTTTTTTCAAAGCCTCGATGACTTTGGTGACGGCGGTATCGAACGGTAGTTCTAGCTGAATGCTGAATCCGTACATGAATCTACTCCTGGTTAGGTGGTGAAAGAATTAATACTGTTGGTACATCAGCAATTTCTCGTCCTGCAGCTTGCGCATCCGCTCCTTTCAGAGCCGTATAGATGCATGGTTCCGTTATTGGCTACCATGCTCACCGGCCGAGTCAGCATGACTAATTGCGTGAATATCCTTTATACATACCTTTCTTTTCAGCGTCTGTTCGCTATCGAACATAGCGCGTGTCAAGCACTGGATTGCAAATGCTCCCGACAATGCTACAGCAGAGCTAAGCGCGGTTTGCAAACCCTCGGATCATGCTATAGATCGATGAAGTCTTAACTATTAATTCGGTACTCATATCGATAATGGTGGGCTGCGCTTAAGGCTACTATCTGTCTCTGCATCCCCTGCGTTCTGACTGATCAGGCAGTTTCCATCCGCAAGCAGAAAACTGAAGTCCAGAGCCGGTAGCGAATGACTAAAATGAAAGCCCTGCCCTTCGTCGCATTGCTGATCGCGTAGAAACTCGAACTGCGCCTGCGTTTCCACGCCCTCGGCGATGACCCGTTGTTTGAGGTTTTTGCCCATGCCGATTACCGCACTAACGATGGTGGCATCATCTGTATCGGTAACGATGTCACGCACGAATGACTGGTCGATCTTCAGCGTGTCGATGGGGAATCGCTTCAGATAACTCAGGCTCGAATAGCCGGTACCGAAATCATCTATGGCTAGACGCACGCCCATGGCCTTCAGTGCGTCCAGCACCAGAGCCGAGGAATCGGCGTCGTGCATGAGAATACTTTCGGTCAGCTCCAGTTGAAGAAACTCCGGCGCCAGACCGGTCTCCTTCAGGATACTGGCAACACCCTCGACAAAGCCTATGTGCCTGAACTCCACCGCAGAAATGTTGACCGCCACGGGCACCGCGGGTAGACCAGAGTCTAGCCAGGCCCTGACCTGTCTGCAGGCTTCGCGCAGCACCCAATGCCCGATGGGCACGATGAGTCCGCAGGCTTCGGCAATCGACACAAACTGCCCAGGATAGATCATTCCGATATCTGGATCCTGCCAACGGATGAGGGCTTCGGCCCCGGTCAACGCACCCGAGGCTAGATTAACCTTCGGTTGATAATGCAGCAGGAACTCTTCCTGCTTCAGCGCTCGTCGCAGGCTGCTTTCAACAGTCAAACGATGCACCGCGTTGATATTCATATGATCCCTGAAGAACTGGAAGTTATTGCGTCCGTTTGTCTTGGCGTGAAACATCGCAGTATCCGCGTTCTGCATAATGGTTTCCACGTCATTGCCATCATCCGGATAGACGCTGATGCCGATGCTCACGGTGACATGAAGCTCCTGACCGCCAATGCGATGAGGTTTAACAAGCACCCCGAGCAATTTTTCGGCAATCTGCGCCGCACCCTGCGGATGATCGATCTCGGCCAGCAGGATAACAAACTCGTCACCGCCCTGGCGGCAAACCATATCTGTGTTGCGCACACAGGCTGTCAGCCGGTTCGCCACCGACTGCAGCAGCTGGTCACCGATTGCATGTCCCAGCGAGTCATTGATGTGCTTGAAATCATCCAGGTCCAGAAACAGCAGCGCGACCTGTTTGCAGTGCCGTTTAGCTAAGCCGATGGCCTGGATGAAATGTTCCGTCAACAGCGCACGATTGGGCAGGCCTGTGAGTAAATCGTGCTGTGCCTGATGGGTCATCTTCTGTGACATAGCGCGCGATTGACTGACATCGTGGAATACGATCACTGCACCTGTGACCTTGCCGCTTCGATTATGGATCGGTGCGGCAGAATCCTCGATAGCGAACTCCAATCCATCGCGCCGGATCAGCACGCAGTTTCAGCCAGACCCACGGTCCTGTCCTCTTTAAGGGCATGCTGCGCTGGATTCGCGGCAGTCTGGCGTGTGCTGCCTTCGATGATTTTGAAAATCTCAGCCAGGGGCCGGCCCAGTGCTTCTTCCCGGGACCAGCCAGTCATTACCTCAGCCTCCAGGTTTAGATAGGTCACATTCCCCGCCAGATCGGTGACAAGCACGGCATCACCGATGGAGTTGAGCGTGACCTGAGCGCGCTCTTTTTCCTCGAACAGGGCCTCTTCAGCTACTCTCAACCCGGACTCCACTAACCTGCGCTCGGTGATATCCTCAACCGTCTTTACATGGCCGTGCGGTTGCATGCCGTCCTGCATGGCAGCGCTGTTGACGCGCGTCCACACCACACTGCCATCTTCTTGCTGAAAGCGGAATTCCGTACGCATCGGCACATCGTTGTGCGCCGCAGCGTACCAGTCGGCAATTACACGCTTACGATCTTCCGGGTGGATTGCCGTTCTCCAGCTCGTGCCTAGAGCCTGTTCAAAGCTCAGCCCCGAGATTCTTTGATAAGCTGCGTTGGTATAGACACATTCACCGTCTGCGTCGGAGACAAAAATGCCCAGCGGGGAAGCGTCACTCATTGCACGAAAACGTGCCTCACTGTTGTTGAGTGCATCCCTGGCAGCCTTGCTCTCGATCAGGTATCTCAGGCTACGCGACAACCAGTATGTATCGATATGGTCATTCAGAAAATAATCCTGAGCACCGCGTTGCATCGCCTCACGCGCAACAGCTTCATCACTCGCCTCAGTCAGGATCAGAATCAGAGCATTCGGCGCAGCCTCGAACACCTGATCGAACACCGCGAGGCCCTGAGCGTCAGCAAGCGTGAGGTCCAGCAACACCACATCGATATCTGACCTGCCCAGGCGTTCGAGTGCGTCTTGAAGCCTCGTCACCCAATCGACACGGAACGCACCCGCAAGTCCCGACTGGATCAGTCTGGCCTCAGTTTGACTGTGCAGGACCAGAAGCACGCCGGACCGGGTATAGTTTATGGACAGCGGGCGTTTGCTCGAATCGTCTGTTTTATCAGCAAGCTTTTTCACGCTAGTCTTCGTTGCGTTCTTTGAAATGCTTGATCTGCTGCTCAGTCGCGTCCCTGGTGATGCCATAGCCATGCTGGATGTTACCCGACACTTCGACGAGCTTGCCGTCAATCATTTCAAGTTGACGACCAATGAGCTTACCCCACTGATTCTTCACCTCACCGGTGAACTGCTTCCAGCTGCCTTGTATATTATCTCTATTCATTTAATCCTCTTCTCTGTGGCGAATGGCTGATTCGTGTTTAGTTAAAAACTGAAGTCGAGTCCGGCCGTATAGGTATTTATTTTTGTGTCCAGAACATCATAACGCTCGAGTTCAAGCCGCAGGGCAAGGTTGTCACTAAAACCATATTTGAAGCCAACACCCAGTAGTGGATCATTACCATTACTGGATTGAGCTGCGTTGTAGAAGGCAGCATCCGAATCCCACCAGAACTGCCCACCTTTTATAAAGATACCCATCGGTAAGGATAGAATTGCGACCAGTCCGCGACCGTCGGCTTCGAAGCGGTCGTTACCATTGTTAACACGATTAAAATCGGTCCACACGCCTTCAATGCCGAAGAAACTGGTAAAGTGATAACCGACAAGCGTCTTTATTACGCGATCATTATCATCAAGATTACCGTCATTGATGTTATAGGATCCAACTGCAGCGCCAACATAAAAACCTGGGGATTGTGCCTGTGCAGACATCACCAGGCAAGTTAGTAATAACCCTGTTGTTATACTCAATATGTGTCTGAATTTGTTAGTGTTCATACCTTCTGTATCCTTTTCTGTATTAAATTATGGCCGTCAATAATAGAACCGGAGTTGCTTCTGTTCTGTTCGGTATCGCACACAGGTTGATGATTTATCTATTATGGATTGAATGCAATGCATCATTTTTGAATGCCACTGTTCGATGCTTTCAGGCCAGATAATATCATGCAGGACGAGGATGGATCGCGCATACCTGTAATGTACGCTAGCGAACAGACTGCGATGTGGATAGTAGTTACCTTAGCCTTAACAGTCAGACAGCTTTATGGGTGTATTTACTTTTCTTAGCGCATTAGCAGATGTGCTACCTGTTGTGATTGCCGGTGACTATGTATCTGCGCTGTCTTTGTATAAATCTAAGAGGAAACAATAATGCTTCAAACAATCGCGATCATACTGGTGGTGCTATGGGCACTGGGTCTGGTTTCATCCTATACCATGGGCGGATTCATTCATCTGTTGCTGGTTCTCGCCATAGTAGTGATTTTGATTCGTTTTATTCAAGGACGAAAAGTTGTGTAAAGGGTCAGGCATACAGGTTATACCGGTCAACAGGACAGCATGAATCGTATAAACACTCCTGCGATACCTGATGAGAAGCCAGACCTTCAACCGGACGTCGAAAATCTGGCGAAACAACCCTCTATTATCGATAAAGATGACAACTGTATGCCGACCACCACAGGTGGCCTGGCACTTGGCATACTGGCGGCCGCTGCCGTTTTATTCACCCTTGAAACAGCACAGGGCTTGCTCATATCTTTAATCCTGGGGGTTATTTTTGCCTATACGCTGAATCCCGTGGTGGTGTGGCTGGAGTGGATTAAAATACCGCGTGTACTGGGCGCTGGTATTGTGGTGATGGCTGTATTATGTGTCATGGTACTGGGAACTTTCGCATTGCGGGGCCAGGTTCAGCATATCCTCACCCAGTTACCCAAAGCGGCGAACAAGCTCTCTGATGGCCTGGCCAACATGCAAAAAGTCCAGCGCAATAATATGAAAAATGTACAGGATGCGGCGACAGCCATGGAAAAAGTCACCAATCCTGCCAGTAGCGGACCGATTGCCACGCATGTCGTGGTTGACGAGCCAACATTCGAGATCAATAACTTTCTTTGGGTTGGTTCCAAAGGTGCTCTGGAGATTATCGGCCAGGTTTCTATGGTGCTATTTCTGGTGTTCTTTCTGCTGCTGTCGGCTGACACCTTCAAGCGTAAGTTGGTGCGAATTACAGGCCCGCCATTGTCACGCAAGAAAATCACTGTACTCATTCTTGATGACATCAACAGTTCCATCCAGCGTTTTATGCTGATGTTATTATTCACTAACCTGCTGGTTGCACTACTTGCCTGGTTATTGTTTCACTGGATCGGCCTGGAAAATGCTGGCGCCTGGGCTGTTGCCGCAGGCCTGTTGCACATCATTCCGTATTTAGGCCCGGGTGTCGTCGCAGTCGCAGTCGGCATGGCCGGATATATGCAATCCGAATCCTTAACCCTGGGACTGCTGGCCTCGGGTTCTATGCTGGCAATTTCAACGCTGGTAGGCACCTTTATTACCACCTGGATAACCGGAAAAATCGCCAGAATGAATATGGCGTCAGTGTTTATCTCGCTTTTGTTCTGGTCATGGTTATGGGGACTCTGGGGCATGTTGCTGAGTATGCCGATTATTGTCATCGTAAAAGTAGTCTCTCAACACGTGCCGCGTCTCAAAATTTTGTCGGAGCTGCTCAGTGAATAAAGGGTGCTGCGTTGATAGCCCGTTACAGGCAACCCGCGCCGCTACATGCCGGATGGATGGTCTGCCTTTCCGATATACCGATCAACTGGAGTTAGTCCGACTGGACAGGGCGATTACAGCCTGATAATAAAAAAGTGGCAATACGAAAGCTATCATAGCTAATCATGTGGGACAGCAGTGACTCTACCCTCCTCCCGTTGACTTGATGACTAAAAAGATACGGAATTTCAGTAACACGTAATATTCAAACATTCGACCTGTTCACTGCTAACAGGGCGAATCATCAGATCATGTAATGAATCCTGTAAGTTTGCATCAGCAGGCGCGTTCTTCAAGCCGCAGCGAAGTGCTTGCTGCGCCTGGGTTTCACAACCCGCGTCATGCAGCGCATAAGCCAGATTATTCCAGCTGACAGGCGATGCTGGTTCAATACTTGTAGCAGTTCTAAAGGCGTTAATGGCCTCTGCCCAGTGCTGATTTTGAAAAGCCATATTGCCCAGTGTTAGCCAGGTCAAAGCAACATCTGGCCATTTCCTGGTTGCCGACAGATACGCGCTAAGCGCAAGTTCCGGGTGGCCGGTTTCCTCGAAGGCAAAAGCAGTTTTCAGGTAAGGCTGAGGTTTTGCTGTTGTGGGTATTTCGCCTGCAGGCACAATCACCAATGCCCAGAAATCAGCGCGTTGCCAGCTGCGCTCAAATACTTCGAAACTGGTAATCAAGCGTCGGCTTGTGCCTGATCGAAGAATGATTTCATGCTTGCTGGTGTCATACCCAATCACAACCGCATAATGCCATTGCGGATACCATTGAAAACCGAGGTTTTGAAAAATTAGGACAGGATTACCAGCCGCTATTTCAGTGAACAGACCGAGTAGCTGTGGCGCTATTTTATAGGGCAACATACCATGACGGCGCGCAGTGACCGTCATTTCTATTTGCAGGCTTCCCTTGCGAGCCGGGATATAAATCTCGCTGGATAATTCTTCGAGGGGGGTTTTAGCTCCATTAAACTCCAGCACTGTCGCCAGAGCAGCTGGTCCACACTGGTACTCTAATTGCGGGTAAAACGGCGTGTCAGCCAGTTCAACGGCAAAAGGCATGGAAGGCGGGGGCTCAGCCAGAATCATCCTGCTCTGCGGAGTTGATGCACAACTGCTGAGGATCGACAGACACGCGAGCAGGCAAAGTACTTTAAGCATTGCTAATAATTAATGTTGTACATCTTGACGATTAATGGTTTGCGCATGGCCTGTTTATCATTTACCTGATAACTATTATGAGTACTATGATTCTAAAAAATTATAATCACTAGAAGAACAATCAGAAGTAATTCAACTGTACTAACACCCGCGCCAACAGTCAGTTCACTGAGATGACCGTTGAGTTGCGCTAATTCCTGACCTGTCATTTGATCTACACGCGCCAGAGCAGCGACCGGATCAACGCCCATTCCTGTCAATTGTTGCTGAACATCTGTTCGTTCCAGCATACTCACTATCTGCGTTCGTTCCATCTGCTTGACAATTTGGGAATTGCTCACCATTGCCGCCTGAGCAGACCCCATCGCTATGAACAGAATACCCATAATACTCATCCATATACCTGCTTTTTTCAGTACTTTCATCATTACACCTGTATTCGTAGTTAGTTTACATAGAATAGGAAATAACAGTTCCTCAGTCGGTACGCTAACGCACATAGTTCGACTTATATATCGACATGTTCAATACCGGGTTCTGTCGCTAAGCTGTTCCTTACTTTTGCCAGAGACTAAAGGTTTACTCCTAAAACAAGTAGCACTCGTGTGCAAAACCATTAACCCCATTATCGCTAGCGGCCCATCACGGCTTAATAACTGAGCAGGCGATTAGACCTCATGCAAAAATTCAAATCCTTAAATGAATGACATTGTTGGGTATTCGCCATAAAGTCTATGCAGTTTAGTGATTGAGCTCAGCTCACTTCTGACGATATTGCACATCAGACAGCAGACGGTTGAGTTCATCCCTGACCACGGCGTAGCACTCGCACGTCTGTCTCTCAAGTCCGGCGCGATCCAGCACGGTAATGTGACCACGGCGATAACTGATAATACCGGCGTGTTGTAACTTTCCAGCTGCTTCGGTTATGCCCTCACGGCGAACACCCAGCATGCTTGCCACCAGCTCCTGCGTCATCACCAGCTCATTAGTGGGTAAGCGGTCGAGGGTCAGTAATAACCAGCGGCACAACTGTTGCACCACAGAATGATGCCGATTGCAGGCGGCGGTCTGTGCCATCTGTGTCATCAGCGCCTGGGTGTAGCGCAATAACAAACCTTGCAGGAAACCGGCACGATTGAATTCCTGCATCAGCAAATTTTTATTCAGTCGGTAAGCATGACCCGCGGTCTGCACAACGGATGAGCTGGGTGTAGTATCACCGCCCATAAATAAAGAAACACCAACCATGCCTTCATTGCCCACCCCTGCGGTTTCGGCTGAGGCGCCCGACTCCATCACATAGTGTAGCGAGACGATCGCTGTGGTCGGAAAATAGGCGTACTCTAATTGCGTACCAGGTTCATATAATAATTCACCCAGCGGCAGCGGCATCAGTTCCAGATGTCTGGCCAGGATTTCAAATTCTTTCGTCGGTAGAGCGGCGAGCAAATGGTTTTGATTAGGGCTATGTGGCGCTGCCATGACTAAGCCCTTACATCAGGTATATTATTTTTTGCGATGAGCTCTACACCGATGCCGCGGTAACCGATAAAACGGGCGGACTGGTTAAACATCGGCTCACCACTCACCAGATATTTTTGCATCGCTCCATCGGCTTTGACACGACTGATGGTGAAATCCAGAAATGGCTGACGCTGTGTAATCATCTCATGCAACTGCTTTCGCTCCGCTTCATTCCAGCCAGTCACACCGGCGTCCTTACTGTCTCCCAGCAGGGCATCGTCCCGAACCCCGAGCATTTCAGCGACAGGGCCGTACACACGAGTGAAGCGCCCTCCCTCATCCTGCTCCCAGTACCAGTCAGAAGCCAGTTCGATCAGGCTGCGATATCGGGCTTCGCTTTCGCGCAGATCGGCGGTGCGTTCCTGCACGGTCTGTTCCAGCTGCTGATTGTAGTTGCCGAGTTTTTTATACAATAAGCGCACTTCCAGCATATTGTGAATGCGCGTTTTGACTTCAAGTAAATCAAACGGTTTGGCAATAAAATCTTTTGCCCCGGTAGTCAGTGCACGCAGCTTATGATCACTTTGCGCAGTGAGCACGAGTATCGGTAAATAGTCTTTACCCATATTGATCTTGAGTTCTTCCATCACCTGAAATCCATCCATGCCTGGCATCAGCAGATCAAGCAGTATCAGGTCGTAATGATTAGCAGAATGCAGTGCAGAGACGCTAGTCGGATCCATTGTTGAGCTTACCTGCTGGTAGCCGATTTCACGCAACAGTTGCTCTAGCAGAATGACATTCGTTTCCTTATCGTCTACGATCAGAATGCTGGCGTTTAAAATATCTTTTTCGCTAATCACGGTATTTTTTTCCTGTGCTTTGAGTGTTTCGGGACTCTGCCCCGAACTACAGCTTGCATCTCCAGAACTTAGTGTCAGATGTCGGTGCGCGCTGCGATGCGATAGTTATTCTTGCCAAGGTTCTTGGCTTCGTACAGTGCCAGATCAGCACTTTTCAGTAGGCTTTCCCCGTCCTCGCCATGTTGAGGATACAGGCCGACCCCTATGCTCATGGTAATACTAAGGTTATGGCCCTGGATATCAAACGGCTGCGAGATGACCTGTAATAGTTTTGACATCAACTTTGCCAGATTCTCGTCGCGGGTTAAGTCCCACAGGCCAATAACAAATTCGTCGCCACCATAACGCGCTACGGTATCCACCTGACGTACTGTAGCGACCAGACGACCGGCAACTATTTTCAATACAGTATCGCCCACATCATGGCCCAATGTATCATTGATCTGCTTGAAGCCATCCAGATCCAGAAACAGTACTGCCATGGTTTGTCTGTTTCTGCGCGCATGCGCAATGGCCAATGCCAGCCTGTCCATTAACAAACGTCTGTTAGGCAACCCGGTCAGTACGTCATGCAGTGCTATTGCTTCCAGCTCGTGGTTTTTGACTTCGAGTTGCCGGTAGAGCAAGCGTACTTCCAGCATGTTTTGAATGCGAGTTTTGACTTCGAGCAGATCAAACGGCTTGCTGATAAAATCTTTTGCCCCGGCCTGCAACGCCCGTAGCTTTTGGTCAGGTTGCGCGGTAATGACAATGACGGGAAGGTAGTCATCGTCTTCATTCGACCTGATACTCTCGATCACTTTAAAGCCATCCATACCTGGCATTTTCAGATCGAGCAAAATAAGGTCATATTGGTTGGCGCGATGTAGAGCGCTGACTGAATGCGGATCCTGTGTCGAGCTTATATTTTTATAACCGGCATCAGTTAACATCTGTACCAGCAACTGTACATTGCTGATTTCATCATCCACGATTAATATGCTGGCATTAAGCAATTCGGATACGATGATGGTCACAGGGCCTCAGTCTTTATTTTGGCTTTGCTTTTCGTTTCCGCAAGCTCCAGTGCCAGGGTCAGCGCATCCATGAATTTATTCACCCTGATTGGCTTGGTGAGATAGTCTAAAAATCCCGATTTTATACCCTTTCGTATATCACGCGGCATGGCATTGGCGCTGATCGCCAGCACCGGAATATCCGCCGTTATCGAATCATGCCGCAAAATGTCTAATGCCTCGTACCCACTGATGCCGGGCAGATTGATGTCCATCAAGATGACGTCCGGACGATGCGTACGCGCCATCGCGATACCAAGATGGCCATCGCGTGCGCTCAACATGCGTATATTTGGGTAATCTTCAATAATTTGTTCGACCAGTAGCAGATTAGCCGGATTGTCTTCCACATAGAGCACACTCTGCATCACTGCATTATCTGGCGTGTTCGTTATGAGTTCTGCGGGCAGGATATGACCATCAGCAAGAGTGGGTGTCATGTCACGGTTCAGTTCAAACCAGAATTCGCTGCCAGCACCAACCTTACTCGTGACACCTATTTCACCTCTCATCAGTTCAACCAGCTGCCTGGTAACCACCAGGCCGATACCCGTACCTTCTTCGGAACCGGCCTCCTGGCCAAGGCGATTAAACGGCTCAAACAGGTGCTGCAGTTTTTCTGGCGACAAACCTTGACCGCTGTCTGTAATGCTGATGCGTATGCGATCCGGGCTCGGCTCGGTGCATTCCACAATGATCGAGCCATGCTTACGATTATACTTAATCGCATTGGTCAGCAGATTCATCAGTACCTGCTTGACCCGGGTGTGGTCGGCATTGGCATACCAGGTAGTATCAAAGGGCATAAAGTTGAGCTGAATGTCGCGTTCCTGTGCCTGAGGCTCGATCATGGCCCGACATTCATCCATGACATCGATCAGCAATACCGATTCTTGCGACAGGATTAACCGGCCAGACTCGATCACCGCGAGATCGAGAATTTCGTTAATCAGATCGAGCAGATACCAGCCGGAATTGATGATCTGGCGCGATCGCATTAACTGCTCAGCCGTTGGCGGCGGCGTACCAGACTCCAGCAACTGGGCGAAACCGAGAATCGCATTGAGTGGCGAGCGCAATTCATGGCTCATGCTGGAGAGGAATTCCGATTTGGCCTTATTAGCTTTTTCCGCCACCAACCTGGCGGCTTCCAGTTCGACGTTCTTCTCCTGTAGCGCGACAATTAGCCGCGCGCGCTCCGCTTCCACCAGCGTTCGCTGGGTGTTGTCAGTTCCGATCAACAAATAACCAATAATGACATTCTGCGCGTCGCGTAGCGCAGTCACCGACACCAGAGCCGGGAAGCGGCTGCCATCTTTACGAATGTAAGTCAGCGCATAGATATCCTCGATACCGCGTGAGGCCTTGAACACCAGAGCTTCAAAACCGGGCTTAATCCGGGTGCCGAGCTCGAGACTCAGAGCCTTCGCACGCGCGATCATTTCCTGTGGATCCGAAATATCGGCAGGGGTGCTTTTGTCCATCACCTCGTCAGCGGTGTAACCCAGCATGCGCTCGGCACCGACATTAAAAATCTGAATTACGCCTTTCGCGTCGGTGGCGATACTCGAAAAATTGGCGCTATTGAATATGGCGTTCTGTAGTGCACCCGCCTTGAGCAGTGCCGCTTCCGCCTGTTTGCGCGCGGTCACGTCACGCGCAGCAGCGAACACACCTAGCACGTTGTCCTGCGCATCCTTGTAGACGGAGGCGTTGTAGAGAACGTCGGTGAGATGACCGTCCTCATGCCGGATGGTGAGCGGGTAGTCGGTGACCGAGCCTTTTGCGAAGACCTGCTGGTAGCCCTCGCGGGCCTTGTCGGGCTCGGTGAAGTAGTTGGAGAAATCGGTGCCGATAAGTTTCTCCCGCGGCATACCGGTCACCTTGATCGAGCCCTCGTTGACGTCGGTGATCTTGCCCTCGGGACTGATGGTGACCAGCGGATCCAGACTGGCTTCGATAAGGCTGCGCGCATACTGCGACGATGTGCGTAGCTTATCGTCGATCTGCTTGCCTATGCTGTTGTCGGTACCGATTAGCAGATAGCCGATGATGGCTCCCAGTTCGTCGCGCAGCGCGGTCACCGACACCCGGGCAGGAAAACGACTTCCATCTTTACGAATATAGGTCAGCTCGTAGATGTCTTCAATGCCGCGTGAAGCCTTGAACACCAGGGCTTCAAAGCCGGGCGCGATCGTGGTTTCAAGTTCGGTGCTGAGGGCGGCGGCACGCGCGATTACTTCCTCTGAATCAGAAATGTCGGCAGGGGTAATCTTGTTCAGCACATCCACAGCTTTATAGCCCAGCATGCTCTCGGCACCAATATTAAATAATTGAATCACGCCATTTTCGTCGGTGGCAATAATCGAGAAATTGGCACTGGTAAGAATCGCGTCTTCTAAGGCGCCTATCTTAACCAGGGATTTCTGCAGCTGTTCTTCGCTAGCTATTTCATTCTCGATATCGTGAGTTGGATCTACTGGTTTGGACATAATGTGTTTCCGTTGAAAACTGGCTCCGGTTGGGAGAGACAAAAACCTCCGCTGTGCTTGCAACAGAAATACGCAAACATGCACACCCGGTAAACACAGCGTTTTGCAGGCGGTAGCAGGGAACAGTAAGGCGTCAGCCCCAAACTATATGGGCCTTTCCGGTGTGCGTCTGTGCGCCAGGGCACAGAAGAAAATCCATAGTACAGGAATTGCAGCCCGGTGTGTTTTTCGAATTTCTTTTTCTGCGTAACGCCATTCAGCGTTTTTCGACTAAACAAATTTGTCGTAATAAAAGAAAGAACCTAATCGGGTCCTTTCTTCATGTCACCGTATTCATGATCAACGTAACCTCAGTCTGTGCTAACAGTCTGCCATTAACCGTTGCACCTGTATTTAAATTAATGGCTTTTTCAGCAAGGATTACGCCTTCGAAGACTACTGTCGTACCAATGGCTACACCCACACCGCCACTAACTTGCCAGAAGATATTCTTAGGTAATGCGCCACCTGCCAGAATCATGCTAGTGCCATTTTCCCGGGTAATATTCCCTGCTATCAGGAATATTCAGACATCATTCGGACCACCTGAGAGGGTGACATCGGTAGAGATAAAAACACCAGAACCGCATTGGAGACCAGCGTATTGTCAGCTGCATCACCTTTGAAGCAGCTGACATCGCCACTGCCGACATAGGCTGCATTAGAGCCGTAAATAGTGTCTGCTGGTATTTCTTGCACAGGTGACATCTATCGCCGCTGCAGTAATCGGGCTGGCTCCGATGTTACAGGTGATAGCAGATGTCGGAACGTTTGTGATGCCGGTTTTTGTTAGAATGACAAAGTTTCCCGCTGTTCTGAGATTGACTGCGGCAGGCCCGGAGGCAAGAGACGTGCCGGTGGTAAAGCTCTCCACACAATATAGGCCGCCAGTGGATTGGCGGGAACCGCATGATCAGTAATGGTCGTTGTTAGCGTGGCGGTGTAGACTGTGCCGGGCGTTAAGTTGCTGTTCGGGGTAAAACTGACGGTATTGGATGCAGCGTCAAAGCTCACGGTGCCGGTTAGCGCTGGTTCGCCTGCACCTATTATGGTAAAACTAGTGGTGTCAATGGTGTTGGCATCCATCGCTTCACTGAAGGTTTCAGTTACTTTGCTGTTGAGCGCTACAGCTAAAATGGTATTTGCTGAACTGGTCTCGATCACCGTGGGTGCGGCAGCGGCTTCAGGTGTAGCAATGTTATTGTTATCACAGCCTGTTATCAGGTTGGTAAGCAGTAGCGCGACCAGGCATAAAACTCGCCCCGTGTATTTGTTGTTCGTGTTCATTGTATTCCTCTCTATGGTATTTATTTATATCGCGAAAAAACGAAAGCCGCGATAGCCGCGATATTTGACTGGCAGGAATTCATATTCTTGCCTAATGTTTTTTCTCGTTTAACTGTAATGTGCCACCTGAATTCAAGTCATAAGTGCATAACCGGTTATTGTTTTTTCATTAATATTGG
>CALCSG010000075.1 GCA_937894085.1 uncultured Gammaproteobacteria bacterium
TCGTTTGTTCAGTGAGCTTTAAGCGAGACCCCGCTTTTACGCTGAGCAGTTACTATTATTTTTTATTAAAACACCATTATCTATACTTATATTAGTATTATCGTTTACGATAACCAATTCATCTGAAAGGTGATATGTGTTCAAATCACCTAATTCAATGTTGGGAAAATACTTATCTCTCGTTGTTACTGAATATATTATATCCTGCGCATCAAAAGAGACTGTTGCCGACGTGGTTGAGTTAAATCCCGATGCTGATACTAATTGAACCTTTATAGTATCACCATCAACAACTGTTGCAGTACTAGTACCAAGCTCAATATCGTTTTTAATTAAAGTGCCAGCACTTGTTGAAATAACTATTTCAGTATTGATGCCTGATATGATGATACCGTTTGAAATATAGTTCGTTGCAGGAAAGGCGTCAGTTATATTTATAAATGATGAGTTATTTATTGATGTGTCAACATCTGAAGTAGTTACCGTAAAGGAAGATTTAATTTCACCAATTGTTAAGGTGGATTTAATTCTCGTTGAAAAGGAGTTTGGTGAGGTAAGAGACAATATTAAGGCATCATCTTTTTGAATATTTACACTATTACCAACGTCTACCCCATTTAATATAATAGTACCGCTGTCAAGGGTTGCTAAATTTGAATATTGTAGTATTTCGTCTGTAATCACAATCGCGCGTGATTGATAATTTTTATTGCGTAATGCATCTGTTACATCTGTAAAAAAACTCGCAGTTTCATCCATTTGTATTTTATAAAAATCGATATCACCAGCATGAAGATAGGCCGATACATTAGAGCCACTCTCTATATTAATCACACCGCTCTCACTTCCATTTTGCGATTCATACCGGCCAGTGTCATTGAAACTGGTGAGGTCAGCAGCAGATGACTCATAACCTATACTATATGATGTTTCAGTTGAAAAATCGGGGTTAGATAAAGCAATATAGTAGTCTTCACCGATAACTGACGGAACATCAATATATCCGTATGATAAATCTATACTTCCTTGCTGCCTGTTTGGTAACGAAATATAACCTCTAATATTTGATTGCTGGGAAGCCAAATTGACTCTAAATTTATTTCTATAGGCTTTGAAATAAAGATTATCAATCCATTCATTGTAATTTATATCTGTTATTTTTGTGCTTAGGGTAATTTGTCTTTCATTTAGTAAAAAAGGGTCAAAGCTTACAGAAATTGGTATATCTTTATATTGCCCTGCTTGAATGGAACCAATGATCGTATCATGATGGAATGATTTAAGATTTTTGTCTGAAAGAACAACCGAATAACTCAACCCAATCCCATTAACCTGGCTAATATTATGAACCCTAACAACACCACTATATGTTCCTCCATCGGAGTAAACAAAACCATCGTCCATTATAAGTTCTGTTTTAAAATTGTTAGTATTACTATCGCTTAGCACTAAATTACCAACGTCTTCCATTTCCTCCACTAACTCGAGCTGAGTTTGAATATTTTCTTCATCATTGCTTGCCGAGATATTATAAGTTCCTGCAGGAAGCGAACTATCAGTAAACACTCCATCCTCATCTGTAGTTGCTGTCGATGTTATGCTTTCATCTTGAACATTCCTTAAAATAACATTGATGCCAGCGACCCCATTTAAACGACCTGCTGTTGAAGCTTTCATAGCTTGAGGGTTACTTGCGCTCTGTGGCTTCAGATTATTTGTTGATAGTGTATTTATAACCCCTGATAAATTTACATTTTTCACTCCATTTCTTATTAAATATTTCACACTTCCATTATCATTCACTTCAAGCAGGTTTGCATCAATCTGTGATATATCTAATGTTGTATTAGATGTGATATATACCTCGGTACCATCGTGTACATATTTCCAGGAACCATAAGATGCTTGTAAGGTATTTACTATTCCGGTAGTAGCACCATCATTAGTAGTATCAGATCCCGAGCCATTATTAGTAGTATCAGAGCCAGAACCATCACTGCCACCACAACCAACAACAACTGTAATTAGCAAAGTTAATATGCATGCTTTAAAGCTTATAAATTCCATAATTTTCATCCGTGTTCCCTTTCAAAGAGATGAAGTAGCTAATGCCTGAACAAAAAAGACTAAGTCATTAAAACAAAAAGAGAAATTCACTAAAAAGTGGTTCGAAGTTGTCCCATAAAAACGCATTATGCATTAAATTTCAGCCTAAATACAGCTGTCGCTTCGAGTATGGGACCAGGACTTTCTGTGCCTTGATTTATATAACATGAAAAAATCGAAGTTTTGATCACCATATTTAAGTTAACCTTCAATGACCGGTTTGTCCATCTTTAAGACTAAGCAGAATTATTTGTGATTTTGCTATTTTACTTTCAAACCGAAGGCTTTGTTTCTTTTTATGTCCGGTATGGAGAAACCAGAGAATTCTAAATTGAAATTATCTGATTGACCATTTTATCAAGAACTTAATAATTAAGATTGTCCAGAGTGTTAATCGGCATCCAAAAATTTCCTGTACCCAAAAGTTACCACTTTTTATACAGACTTAATATCTCCGAATAGACTTGTTCAGGTACTTAAAAAGATAAGAACTGTTTCCACAATGCTGTTTTTACCTAAAACTTGGTAAGTTTTTCAAGCTGTGTAACAGTTTAGGGTTTTTAACCGTAGATACTGGTCGAGTCATGTGCGGAATGAATTTCATATAAGTTCCCTTTTTAGCCTGAGTCTATGTATCCGTGTTTTTTTATACTTAACCAGTCTTCTCATGACATGATTCAAGAATGGCTTGACGCTATGAAACAGATAGTTCGACGGGGTATTTCTCCTGCTGCGGTTCTTGGTCTTTTTACATTGTATTTATTTAGTAACAATCCCTTTATCATAATCTTTGATCTGAAGTATATCAGCCATCTGTGCATGACTAGTCCAGTCTGCTGGCCAATAGTAGATATTACCATCCTCAATATCTTTGAGCCATTTTGCAGCCTTCTGCTCAGATTGCTGGATTAATTCTTGAATTTTTTCTTTTGATGGATTTTGGTAGGTTTGCATAGTCATCCTTTGAATATCATAGGGTCTTAAAAGTCACATTATGATAGTTTTATTTGACGCAATTTTACGCCCAGTGAATAGCATTTGAAATGCCCATTTTGGGGATATGTAAATTTCATTATAGCCCCGCTCGCTGAATCATAGCTCTGTAGAAATCTTACCCGCCCTACCTATTATCAGGAATATCAAGATACTCGATATAAAAAGTCGTCGCATGTACCAGCTATCAACCAGCAGAATAATGGGGTCGCGTCTTGTCTTTTGCTTTTTCTAATAACAAGATTACGAAAAATTTCTGCTATGACTCGAAACTAAAAATAAGGCAAAACCTTCACAATACTCAATGACCGGTATGACCATGATTAAGCCTGATGGATATTGATGACTAATTCAATGATGAGCTTTTCACTAAAGTCCCTACATCCTCCAATGACTGTTATGGAGAAACCAGAAAATTCTGAATTGAAATTCCCCGGTTTAGTGTTTTTCACCAGAATCTGATTGATCAGATTTTCCAGAGTATCGATATGATTCGACTACCTGTTCGAAGTCATACAAATCATTAGATCTTACTCCAAATGGCTCAAAACTCATTTTCCTAGAAAGATGATGGTCAACTCCAGTGTCGTCTAAAGCGGACGAACACTCATGGTGGCTCAGGCAAGTTTGTGCCATTTGCTTCCTTTCCTGACAGGATGCGGTAAGATTTTTTGTTGCTCCTGACTGTCACTATGAACGG
>CALCSG010000076.1 GCA_937894085.1 uncultured Gammaproteobacteria bacterium
ACTGACAATATTGATACATCTACGCCTGCTGGACGCTTCTTTTTTCATGTTATGGCAAGTCTTGCTCAAATGGAGCGAGAACTGATGATCGAACGCACAAAAGCGGGGCTGGATACCGCTCGTAAGCATGGTCGTGTTGGCGGTCGCAAACGATTGATGACGGACTCAAAAATCGAATCCGCTAAACGGCTATTAGCCGATGGAGTCCCACCCAAAGAAGTAGCCGGTAATCTGGGCGTATCGGTTCCTACGCTTTATCGTTGGATTCCAGCCTCTGAACGCATTTAATGAATAAAATATCATTTACAGACCTATCTAGAGTAGCTACTGGTACTCTTCTGGATATATTTCACTCCTGGTTAACAGCTCAGCCAGGCGATGCCAGCTAAATAATGTGCACCCTCATACGCTCAGGCATTCTTGTGGATTTTATCTGGCTAATCAAGGATATGATCTCAGATTGATTCAAGATTACCTGGGTCATCGAGACCCAAAACATACAGTTCACTACACTCGTGTTCCCAGTGTACGCTTCGAAGGCCTGTGGAAATAAAAGTTGGCACTTATCACAGCTATCCGGTCATTACCCCGACTTCGACCGCTATGTCGCTAAACCATGATCTCCTACTGGTACTTTTGGAGGCGTTTCACACAAAACCCCATTTTGGCAATTTTAAATCCAAAGGGTGGATCTGGCAAAACAACTTTAGCTCTACACCTGGCGCACGCATTGAGTCTTGATTCTACAGTTTTATTAGTTGATACAGATCCTCAAGGATCAGCTCGTGACTGGGCAAGCCAGGCAGGAGGAAACGCTTTCCCTGTTGTCGGCATTGACCGTGCAGCTGCGCTAAAAAGCACAGTTAATCAACTATCAAATGGTTATGACTGGATTGTCATTGATGGAGCGGCCAAACTTGAGGAAATGGGCGCTCATGCAGTATCTACTGCGCACTTGGTCATTATACCTGTGCAACCTTCTCCCCTTGATCTTTGGGCATGTGAAAGTCTCGTATCCCAAGTTAAACAACGTCAGGCCATTGCAGATGGCGCACCTACAACAGCATTTCAGATTACGAGAGCAAAAAAGGGAACTAATTTAGCGCGAGAAATCAGAGAGGTTGTTAAAGAGTATGGCCTCCCCCTATTCGATGGATCAATTCATGACCGCACAATCTTTGCAAAGTCACTTGCTGAAGGTAAAACAGCCCTGAATCTGGAACCTGATGGAGAAGCCTGTTGGGAAATACATCATTTAATAAAACAAATTAAAGGAGCTTTTGATGCTTAAGGTTAAAAAAACCGGGGAAGGTCACATGCACCCCGCAACTGACAAAGTTAAAGCAGTTCTTAGTAAAGAAGATACACGCAGAATAAATGCTAATGTATCTAAATCTTTTTATCTTAGAATAAAGAAGTTCGCGGCAGAGAATGATACTAATATCACTGACATGGTAGTGAAATCACTAGATGAGTATATGAGTAAATAAGTAAATGAGTAGTTTTTATATTTTCCTCAATACATGCAGCGGTACAAATAGACGCATTGGATCTTCGGTAAACGGATTAAATATTCCATAATGCTGATAAAATTTCAGCGTCTCCTGGTCTAAAACATCGAGTATCAGGCCAAGTGCCGGTAAACCTGTATCTGTTAATTCAACAGCCTTATGAAATGGAATAATTTTTTTCACCAAGAAGAGGTCTATGAATTAGCGCATCTTCACCCCTTTGAGTGGCACTTTACAGCAGAGGCAGCCGATAAGCGGCCAGATCGCACCTATAAATTTCATGTCACATTTTCCATGCACTGCTTTACTCGAGACCCCCTCCCTAACGAGGAGATTGATTCTAATTTGTGGTACCAAGGACCAAAGGAAAATAGGCTATTTTGTTTTTATCGTCATACATTATCTTACCAACTTCCAGATATTATCAAGAGCCTGGGAGACAGAGTCTGCTGGCATACTCACCACGGCAACTATTTCACCATCGAACTGGTTACACAGGAAGGTGAGGTAATCGAGTACGAAGTTTATTTCGATGTAACAAGAGCTTCTAGAAAAGGATGGTTAAACTTGATCGTTCAGACTGCCTACGTGCGCACAGAGGACTATAAAACCACGCAGCCGAGGAAACGTAGGATCCGACTTGATGTGGTCGCTTATAATACGCAGTTGAGAAAACCGATTAAACGGCCTCGGTGAATCGTAAACAAAAAAAAGCCCACTCAAGGTGGGCTTTCCGGGACTCTTGGCTATCTCCAGACCCGCTGGAGACCTGTTGCCAGGCGGTACAATCACACTGCCTAAGCAGCTCCGTTCATATGATTGCAATATAATATTAGTACTTATTGACAATTTCGTCAATAAGTGTAAACGCCAGCCAAACCCCGCTGTTATTTGCCGCATAATTAAAATAGTCAGGGAAGGTGTAATTGTCGTCCAAAGCAGT
>CALCSG010000077.1 GCA_937894085.1 uncultured Gammaproteobacteria bacterium
CTTTTTTTGACAGGTCCCTTAGCAACTTTGAACAAGGTAGAGTTGCAAACCAGGTTGCCTGGTTTTGTTCTTTTCTTTAACCCGGACGGGCATGAATCCCGTTGGGATATCTCCGTCTTAACTCTCTCTGGAGATATTAACTATGGCTATATTACAATTTGTGTTTACTACTAGAAATTGCACTGTTTCTAAAAAAAGCGGTACATTATTTTATAAACCTGGGACTTGCGTTGGCAAACATCGTTCCTACATGGCTGCAGTGAAAAAAAGCGATGAAATTGATCGTCATTGCGGAACCAATGCAACCCTTATCATCGAAGCAGATAATAAAGATCAATATCAAGTTGGTGAAGAGTACCCTACGATGATTAGCGATATACTATCTGAACAAGAATCAACTCGGTTAGCTGAACTGCTCAATCGTATAGAAGATTTAAAGTTCAATAACCAGGATGTTCCTGACTACCTGCTAGATGAAATTTCGCAAACTGGACTATCTTTTGAAGAGTTTGACGTTAAGTATAAACTCAAAGCCCAGAATTTACGCGATGAAGATCATAAATTTCAGCATGAAAGAGCTGAACAACAGGCTCGTCGAGAAGCTATATCAAATGGTCTGGAAAAATCAGATAATGAATATTGTTTCTCGTTTCCGGCTGTTCAGGGTATACAGGCTCAGAATTGCTATTATCTGGCCTCGATTCCAATCAGGCATTTGGTTCGTATGTTTGAATTTTCTGAAGATGATGTTGTACCACCAGAATTACGTGCTCAACGTCAATTAAACCCTGCCAGAGCAAAGAAGATTAGTGAGTACGTTTTAAATAATCTGGATAATTTTGTGCTACCGGCAATTACAGCAACAGTCAGCGCTGAGATGACTTTTAAGCCGTTTGATCAACCTGGTACTGGTAATCACCTGGGAATGTTAAAGCTCCCATTTGATAGCATCTTCCAATTGATTGATGGACAACATCGTCATGCCGGTCTTAAATATGCTATGGAAAAAGCGACTAGCGAACAAAGGCGAATCTTGTTGAACGAAACCCTCTCTGTGTCCTTGTATTTTGATCACGGTCTACGCAATTCACAACAGTGGTTTGCAGATCTTAACTCATCAACGAAGCCAGCATCGAGCATCAGTGCATTATATAATCAACGAGAACCCTTTAACCTTTTTGTACAGGAACTTCTGGATTCACTACCTGATATAAAACCACTGGTGGATATGGAAAATTCGACCGTAGGATTGAAGTCATCAAAATTATGGTCTTTAGTGAGTATTTCTAAATTTATCACGTTATTAACCGGTATCAATGTTCGAAATTTTAGCAAGTTGGTTAACGATGAAAATAGACATCATTGGGTGAAAATTATTACTCGATTTGTTTCTGAATTGACATATATTCCTTCCTGGCAATCCATGCTTAAAAGGGAGATAAGCGGTTTTGATGCACGATCAAGCTTAATAATTAGTCATGCTGTATTTTTAGAAGCCCTGGCCATGATGGGTAATTTACTTTTACAAGGTAAAACCTATCAGGATATTAATTGGGACAGTATGAAAAAACTGGTTCATGTCGAGATTGATAAGCAATCCGATTGCTGGAAAAATCGATGCGTCGTCTTAGGTAAAATGCAAAAAACAGGCGATGGAGCTAAGAGTACTGCGGCATTGCTGTGCCGTGTAATTGGTGTTGAATTATCAGCGGCTTTAAAGGAAGTGGATGTAAAATTTGAAATCTCGAATGTCGCTTAACTTTTAACCTGGAGGGCCTTTGGCCCTCTTTTTTTTAACCTTAAAAAGCAAATAATCTACCCTTTACGATTTTTTGATATCGAGGTCACAGATAGCTCCATCTGGTTTTCAAGTTTCTTGGATTTTCTTAATATTGACTGCTCAAATATCGCTGCACTTACAGGTTTGCCAATCAAATAGCCTTGCAGATAATCACAACCAAGCTTTTCCAGATAATGTCTCTGTATTTGCGTCTCAACGCCTTCAGCAACAACTTTAAAATTAAACTCTTTGGATAAAGCAATAATGGCTTGAATTATCGTTGGTGAGCTATTTGGAACTATATTATCAGTAAAACATTTGTCTATTTTTATAATGTTAACTGGATACCTTTCGAGATGGACAAGCGTGTTGTATCCAGTGCCAAAATCATCAATTGAGATATCGATGCCCATATCTCGCAATTGGTTTAATGTGCTAAGACTAGATTCTATGTTTTTTACTAATGAACTTTCGGTTATTTCAAACTCAATGTTTTCCGAAAGAGCGCCCGTTAAATTTAATATTCCGGCTACCTTTTCCACCAGGTCTTTTTGCTCCAGTTGTTTACCGGATAAATTAATAGCCATTTTTAAATCTTTAAAGCCTTTTTTCTCCCACTTCACCATCTGCTTGCAAGCGCTTAAAATCACCCATTCACCCAGATCTAAAATTAATCCAGATTCTTCCGCATACGGTATAAATTCATTCGGGAAGATGGTTGAATGCTCTGGCGACTCCCATCTAACAAGAGCCTCACACCCAATTATTTTTTGCTCCTCCACTGAAAACTTCGGTTGATAGTTCAATATTAATTCATCATTATAAATAGCATTACGCAACCCGGATGAAACCTTAAGTCGAGTTGTCGCTTTATCGCCCATACGGGAATCGTAGAATAGATATCCATTCTGAGTGGATTTTGCAACAGACATTGCCGTATCGGCTTTTTTCATTAATAGTCTCACGTCCTCTCCGTGAGTTGGATAGACTGATATACCTATACTCCCCGTTATCGTTATAGTTTTTCCCTGGATATAAAAAGGCTGGCCAATCTCATTTCTAACCTTCTGCGCGAAAGATTCAATTTCATCTAATCGTTTGTAACCATAGAGAATTAAGCCAAATTCATCACCTCCGGTTCGGGCAATAAAATCTTTCTTTTTTGATAATGTTTTTAAGCGTTTTGAAACAGACTGTAAAATAATATCGCCTGTATCATGCCCGATACCATCATTGATTATCTTGAAATTATCAATGCCTAAAAACAGTATCGCCGTATACAAATCAGATGGGTTCTGTTTAACGGCTTTAGACGTCTTAACAAGGAAAGAAGGTCGATTTGGTAATCCAGTAAGCGCATCCGTATAGGCCACTTTTTCCAGTTGACGCTCTGAGTTACTGTTAGCCAATAATTGTTTAACCCTGATTTTCAACACATTATGATTAACGGGTTTTGTGATGAAGTCACTGGCACCAGCTTCAATCGCTTTATTAATGGATATTTCATCATCAAGGGCTGTCACCATCAAAATAGGTACATTTTTTGCCCCTGGTAATTCTTTAATAGTTTGACAAGCTTTAAATCCATCCATTTCCGGAGCAGATTTTTCCGGCATCAAGGCGTCAAGTAAAATTAAATCCGGTAATTTATTCCTGCAGATACTGATAGCGTCTGATCCATTTTGAGCAAGATGAACTTTTAAATTATTATTCTGCAAGCTGGTTACTAACGCTATTTGTTCAGTCTTATCATCTTCCGCTATCAGTACATTGTATTCAATCTCAGATTCAACCTTAATTAGCTCTACACTCTTTATTTGCTCTAGATCACGCTTTAATACGTGGCCTTCTGCACAAAGCTTCATTATTTTGCTGGATATAATTTCCATACTTTCTGATAAAGCAGTTATTTCAATATTCTTTGCATTCTCTGAAAATACATCTGCTCCAAAATTTTGACTGCTACTTTTCAGCGTGTGGGCAATTTCGATGATTGATTTACGATCATGCTGGACGCCGTAATTTAACAGCTCATCTAGTTTACCTGGTAACTCATCAACAAAAACGTCCAGCATCCGGAGTACCGAATGAACCCCTAAAGATTTTATTTGATTCTGGAAAATAAATTTGTTAATGGATGATGAGTAAAAATATTCTTGATCCACTAAAATTGTTGCATCTTCCAAGTCTCTTGTATTCTTTTTATCAGCTGATTCAATATTATAAGTCCATTTAATTAATACATTCTTAACCTTTTCAATGGTGAGAGGCTTCGGAAGATAATCGTCCATGCCCGAGTCCAGGCAATTCTGTTTATCATCTTTCTGCGTATTGGCAGTCATTGCGATTATAGGCGTGTGAGCACCCTGAAGTTCTCTGCTACGATACACTTGAGTCGCCTGATAACCATCCATGATAGGCATACGACAATCCATTAATATCAAATCATAATCATTTGAAAAATAGTTATCGACAGCCTCCTTCCCATTGACCGCAATATCTACCGTACAGCCTAATCGGGACAATATTTCTTCCGCTACGATGATATTAGTGTCCGTATCTTCTACGACAAGAATTTTACGCTTAGCAGGCAATAACTCCTGCTGCACAATCTCATTAAACTCAGGAGCGGCTTGAGAATGCATCACTGAGGTAATGCACTGATAAAGCTTAATATCTCTTACGGGTTTTTGTATGACAGCATCAACGCCATTCTTTAAAGCCTCTGTTCGACCTATAGAATTAGGGTTTATTGTCATGATTATACGCGTAGCACTTAGATGCTTACTGCCTTGTATTTGATTGATTAAATCTATATAACTCATCGATTTCATCTGCTGATCTATAATAATAAAATCAAAAGACTTTCTACTATTGGATGCCTGCTTGAGCTTAATTATGGCAGATTGTCCAGTGGGTGCCGTTTGCTGATAGGCTTCCCAATGATCAAGTATCGTGGAAATGGCATTACGATTTAAAACACTGTCATCTACAACTAAAACTCTTAACCCAGCAACTTCCGGTCGGTGTTTTTCAATATTAAACTTAGGTTCATTTTTAGGATGTTTAAAGGGTACTGTAAACCAGAAAGTACTTCCTTTTTGTGGCGTACTTTCAACACCCATTTGTCCGCCTAAAATCTCTACTATTTTATGGCTTATTGTTAAGCCAAGCCCGCTACCGCCATATTTTTGAGAAGATGAGCTATCTAACTGTTGAAAGGGTTCGTAAAGCCTGTCTATAGACTCTTTCTCAATGCCGATACCTGAATCTTCAACAGAAAATTTATAATTTATATGTTCTTCGGTGTCACTCATCAACTCAAGTCGTATAACAACTTCACCTTCGTCTGTAAATTTTATAGCATTCCCAATTAAATTAATTAAGACCTGCCTAACTCTACCGTTATCTCCATTGACAAGATCAGGTGAGTCATGATTCATTATTAAACCGATATCAATATCCTTGCGGTAAGCCTGACCAGAAACCAAATCCAGTACATTTTGTATACAATCCTCCAGGTAGAAATCCTCATTAACAATTTCGACCTTACCGTCATCAATCTTTGTAAAATCCAGTATGTCATTTATCAAATCAAGAAGGCTATTGCTGGAAGAATAAATCACTTCTAAATACTCTGATTGTTTTTGATTCAAACCACCAGAGCTTCTAAGAATATCGACCATTCCCATTATGCCGTTCATGGGGGTCCTAAGCTCGTGGGACACGTTGCTTGAAAAATCGATTTTCATTTGAGCTATTTCGACAGCCATGTCATGAGCCTTTTTAATCTGTTTTTCTTCGGCTTCGCGAGCCTCAACCATTCGATTAAAAGCATTAACAATTTGTTTAATATCTGAAGCCCCGTATTCTTCAGCCCTGACCTCTCTATCACCGGATTCAACACTTTTCATCGCATTGACCAGGTGACGAATGGGGCGGGTTAAGCGAGTTGTTACCAGCATTAAAAGCAAGACAAAAACAGTTCCAAGAGCAACCGTTGTTGAGATATTATTGATTAAATGTTCCTGGGCATTATTTTTCAGCGAGTCCTTACTGACCGCTAATCTAATAAACCCTAAAGTTTCATCCTGATCATAATTATCCTCAAAAGGCGTGTCATTATCAGATCGCTGGATAACAGGTGCTACGAAATACCAGCTTTTACCGTCTTCGTAAGCCAACGTTTCTTTAGGTGTCTCATTGATATCGACATCAATTTCATACTCTTTCTTTCCAGCAAAAATCAACTTGCTTTTATCCGCTCTGAATATTTCAGCCGCTACTACGTCAGGTAAATCCAAAATGGTATTTATAGCGTCTTTTGCATTTGTATCAGAATCATAAAGCAACGCTAAAACACTTTCTTTAGCGAACACATTGGATAGCTTTAATCCTTGCTCAACTTGAATTTCGCGAAATGATTTTTCAGCCGTTATAAACTGAATATACGAAGTAACCCCAAGCAATATTAGGATGCCCGCTGAGAAAAAAAGGAGCAGTTGCTGTCTAAAACTGAGTCGCTCTAGAATATTCATTATTTTGGGAAAACCAGATCGATGCTTCTTTTAGTTTTTCTTGTCCAGCCTAGATCAAGATGATCTGCTGTACGGGTATTAACCGCATAAAGCGCTTTTGAGAAAGGTAAATAAATTTGATCGTTATTTGTGTTATCCAATAACATATTGCTGAGACTAATCCCTAATTCAAAATGATCTGGGTATAAAGCCAATAAAGCGCCTCTTTCAACATAGCCCGCCTTATTAGATATGACCGGTATTTTTTTATCCCATGCTTCTGCAAGAACCATAGGTAAGATCAATTTGCTATCACTGGATAGTGGATCTTGCAGTAACCAGACAGCACTCTCCTTATTGATTTTATTGTCCAGTATTGATTTATAATGCAGTAAAGATTCTTTTTTGGACTCAGATTTAATGGCCACCAAATCAATGCCTTGAGACTCTGCTGCTTTTTTTGCTAACTCAATATACCAACCACTATTTTCCTCTGAATAGACAGCGTAAATATATTTGATACCAGGCACTAAACTGTTCAATTTTTCAAATACTTTGTGAGGGTTCGGTGTTAATAAAACACCGGCATTAAAGGCATTGTCTTTGCGCGGGTTCGTAATAGCGCCAACTATTTTGTTCTGAACAGTGGATTTAGCAACTAATTTTTGACTTCGACTGCCTAAAGCTATAATGCCCTCGATCTTATGTTTTTTTAGCCAATCAGAGATGTTTGCACTTGTTTCGCCCTTTTTAATAGCCAAAGTATGCACATCATTACCGATAGTATCCTTAACACCGTCAATGATATTTGTAAAAACACTGCGATATGGCTCTCTAATATCGGGATATAGCACGGCGATACCCTCCCCCGATGCAAATACATTATTAACTACCAAAACTACTACGAATAATAGCGAAATAGTTATGTAATTCTTGAAATTATGCATTGAATGAGCTACTTATTCCTTTTTGGAACTTTTCTAGCTTTTTTTCCAACATATTCAATATCATCGATTCGTAATGTCAAAAAAGCATTTGGCGGTTGATTCACGTATTCAAAATACGATGCATACACTCCACCTGTTACCGAAAAGGCGGCAATACCGATGATTTCATCTATTGAGTAACCTTGATCCATCATAAAAGCCGTAAAATAACCACTGAGGTTTAGTCCTTCCCCTGATTTTTTCTCCAAATAAGACTCCATTTCATTCACCATATTTTCCAAAGGTCCTGATTCAAACCCTAGATCGAGCGCTAATTTTCTCATGGCTGGAATTCTTTCATCACCTTTGGCCAGAGGTCGCGCAAAACCTGGTGCAAACAATTTTCCCTGCTTATAACAATTGCCTTCTATAAATGACTCAATGGTTTCTCCATTTTCAACAATGCTCCGATAGGCTAAATCAAAAAAAGGGCCTATTGATTGACCTGTACCCGGTCCATACATTTTAGAGTCACCTGCCAGACCGCCGGTTGCAATGGCTGACGTGATCGATGAACCGGTCAAAGCACTAAATACGCCCATTTTATTACACCAGATTCGCGGGTCAGGCCAACTCAGGGAGATAAATAAACCTTCAACCAGGTCTGCCAGTCTGCGTTCAGGGAGTATTCCGGTAATATTCATTATCATTACCTGAAACATAGAGCATTTACCGTGTATTTCTCCCAGCAAATTGTAGCCATGTGTCGTGATCCCCTTGCCCACGGTCCAGCCTCCTTTTTGAGAATAGATTTGCCCTCTGTACTTATCCCATTTGCTATTCATGATTCGTCTATAAAATGATAATTTTCATCCGCCACAAATGGCATGGCTGAAATGGGTTGATTCATCATTTCAATCCCATGGGCTAATAAACCAGGTGCAGACAATAACTGGAAAAGACCTGGCCCCACTCGTGGGTGAAAACCAAGATCCAGGAACACAGCCGCCGCTAAGGCTGTAGCCTTTAATGCATTAGCAGAGTCTGCCAATGATTCATCAAACGCTAAACTCCAGTTAAGGTAAATTAAATCATCACCTTTGACTGTCGATTGAATGGATTGGGCTAAATGTACAAAATACAATTCTCGTTGTTCGAAATGCGGACCGAACCCAGGTGCTATCTCCAGGTCATTCTCTGGCCCTGAATAATCCATTAGTGCTTGTTGTGCTAATTCTGCGGGGCGTTTACGTTTATTGAGGCGTAAATAACGCATCACAGACTCGACTGAACCTGCCGCCTTGTCTCCTCCCAATACCATTAACCCAATCGGTAAAAAGTGATGGCTATGCGTTTTTGATACAGCGGACTCCATCACCGCTCGTGTCGCTGGATGACGCGGCCCTGGATTACATAAAGCCACGCTCAGCGCATCCAGTAATTTTCGTTGTTGTCTGGATGGCAACTCCCCCTTTAACAGTAAAAAGGTCATATCCGTTTGTGAATACCCTTCTTCCAGTAACGACTGCGTAGAATATCCGTGGCAGCAAGCATGATCCGCTATATAACCCTGCGGGTCAGCTGCAGATTCCTGCCAGATTTTAGTACGGGTTTTATCGACAAAAGGTTCTTTTCTGGATTTTACTTTTACGGATTTCAAAACTTCACCTGGCTTGTAACAAAAAACATTCGACCGGCCCCAGGAAAGTCATCAGGTATGAAAGAACCGGCTGGGACCGTAGCCTCGAACGGAGAAGGTTCTGAATAATTTTCGTCCGTTAAATTTTTCACGCCAAAACTCCATTTTATATCCCCGTCGATACTTGTTTTATTAAAGAGTAAATTTACCAGGGTATAATCTTTAATAGCCTCTCTAGGGTCCGCTTCAGCACGATTACGATCACCGATAAAATGCAATTCTGGTACAACTTCCAAACCATTCATGACTGACCATGCTGCTTTTAAATACAGTTGTTTTTCTGGAAAATTGGCTACGCTTGAATTGCTTTCATCATCTCTTGCTTTAGCCAGTGAGATATTCCCCGTCAGGGTTAACATTTCTTCTGGTTTCCAAACCCATTCAAATTCGAGGCCTTGACCGGTTTGTTTGCCCGTATTTTGCGCTGTTGATGCGCCTGTTCCATCCGTTACAAATTGAATAAGATCTTCAATACGATATCCATACAGACTCAATCCAGCGTGATGCTGTAGTCCGGGAGAGTAATCAAACGCTATTTCAAAGGTGTTGATTATTTCTGGATCAAGGTCTTTATTGCCTAAAACCACGGGGTTGTTAATGGCGAACGATTCTGCAAAACTTGGCGCTCTGAAAGCTCTGCCCAAAAGAAATTTAGTCGTTAAATTATTATACGTTTCCCAGACCAGTGCCAGTCGATGGTTGTAGGTAGAGCCAAAATCCGAGTAATCATCATATCGAATCCCCGCTGTTAACTCCCAATCAGCATCCAGATCAATTTCATCCTGTATTGAAAGGTGGAAAACGTCACGAGATTCTGATTCTACAAAAATAAATTCCGTGTCTGAAACATCAGTCAACGTACCAACAGTGACACCTGGGCCAAAGTTTTTTTGTTCAGCCCCTTTCAGTGAAGAATGAGATAGACCGGTTGCAACACGAATAGCATGATGATCAAAATTATTTGAGAATGCGACAATTTCAACATCCAGTCTTTCTTCAAAAATGGCAGGGTTGCCGATTAGTCCATCGGGAAAAAGAGTCGGGATACCCGTCAGTGGATTCACATTGCCACTGCTATCAATTGGCAATACTGAGCCTTTTGGAAATAGCGTGGATTTGGATTCGGTATTGACGTCATAGTAACTTAACTTTAACTGCGTATCCCATCCATCAACTTCAACAATATTCTTTACGGTGAAATCCAGTAAATAATCATTAACCTCTCCGTCACCTTCCGGGTCTAACGCGAAAGCAACACCCGGTCCGCTTCCAACTTGAAAAATATGGCGTGACCAATAATGCATTTTCCAATCACCCTGCCCCACTTCAAAATTAATATCGAGGCGGTCTAATTGTGTGTCAAGTGGACCTGGCGCATACGATGCGCTGGTCGATAAAAAATTGTCGAAGATGCTCTGTGCATCGCTACTGATAACTCGATTATCATCCCCATCGGTTGTTGTGTACTGGAGACTTAGAGCCGTTTCGATGCCATTTTCTTGAATGCCGCCATGTGAATACCAGATATCCCGCGTCCCAAATTCTCCCAGTCTGCCCCCTACTTCGTGACCATTGTAATCGTTCGCGGTTTTAGTAATGATATTAATGACACCCGCGAAAGCATCCGCACCATAAATAGCCGAACCTGGTCCCCGAATTATTTCTATGCGAGAGATCGCCTTTACCGGCAATGATGAGACGGGACCCCTGTCACCAAAATAAAGCTGATTTATTTTCGAGCCATTGAGCAGCATGAGCACTTGCGGATTTCGATCTGTATGAATGCCCCGCATGGAGTAAATTGGTGATAGGCGAGTGGATGAGTAGGACACGTGGAGTCCTGGCACCGATTCTAATACCTCATCAATCGTCCTTGCACCTGTCTGCTCGATTTCCTTTGATGTTATGACAGTGGCAACAGCGGGTGCTTTGGTAATAGGCTGGCTCCGACCAGTAGCAATCGAAATGAAGGCCGCATCGCCATACGAAAGGCCTAACTCTTCTAAATCCTCATCCCCATTCTGCGCCATAACAGATTGCTGAAATGAGAGTATAAAAATGCATATTGCTATCATGAAAGGGGGTTGAATGAACATAGATTAAACCTCTTTTTGTTTTATCGCATTGGTTCTAAGATCAATCGGTGGTACTTCATTTGGATCTATGTGTACATCAAGTAAAGCAGGGGCATTCGAGTTGATGATAGTTTCTCTTGGCAGTTCCAGTAAATCCTGGGTGCTTCTTATAGTATAGGCGGTTATGCCCATCGATCTTGCCATTTTAGCAAAATTCACTTTTGGTAAACTCGAACCGATCTCCTCAGCCCCAGATAATTTTTGACCATGTTTAACCATGCCTAAAGAACTGTCATTTAAAATAATAAAAACGACATTCAGGTGATGTTCTAAAGCGACCGTAATTTCTTGTCCGGACATTAAAAAAGCCCCGTCACCACAAAAAACCACGACAGGGTCTCCTGGGCAGGCGAAAGCCGTTCCAATAGAGGCACCTATCGCCCATCCCATGGACCCAAACTCTAAACAGGTTCTGAATACTCCTGACCGTATTCCCTTTTCAGAGAATCTATTCTCCCGCTGTTGTGATGACTTGTAAGGGTGAAGATAGCCAATGGCCCATGCCATAGAATTGCCGATATCGCTTAGGTAATGCGTGTTATACGGAAACATTCTAGGGATTACTTTCATTAATCTCTGAGGCTTAATCGGTATCGAGTCATCATTGTAAGCCTCATTGTCTCTTAATCTAAAATATCGAGTCTTCTGGTCTGCGGGTTTTGCGTTACGCTTTTCCAGTTTTTTTTTGAGCCACGCTTATCTCATCTAAAGTTGTTTCTGATAGATAATCCAGGGTTCGATTAAAAATACTTTTGATATCCCCCAAAACATGTAATTTAGCCATGGGTGTTCGATTGAAAAAACCACTGTCTGATGCAACGTGTATCAATTTTTCGCATAGAAGCGCTTTATCCCAACCGTTGCTTTCCCACTCGCCGAACCGAGCACCAATGGCTACAATGTGTGTGACAGCGGGGTCGCGAGTGACATCCAGCGCATCCTGGTGTCCCGCAAAGCCCAGGACTCCCCGGTGTAATGGGTGATATGGGCTCATCAGCCCCTTACCATGAGGTGTTGTGACTATGTATATGTTTAATATTGTCGCTACTTCGGTAATTTCAGTAATGGCATTCGCACAATCATCTCCCACAATAAAAACCACTTTATAACCTGAAGTCAGTAGAGTGTTGAGTTCATCAACTGCCTCCAGATCCATTAATATTGAGGAATGGCAGATCGAGGACAAATCATAGGAAGGTTTTTTAACCGGTGATTTAGCGCTGAATACGTCCATCGGGATGGTAAGATGGACAGGGCCTTTTGGGGATAAAAAGGCTCTTCGTATACTTGACGTCAATACCTGTTCGAATTGATTCACGTGGGAGACCAACGCGTTAAAATTTGTGATACGACTAAACAGACCTAGCGTATCAACCCCCATTTCACTGTTGCTCGAATCCTGAAACCCCCCACGACCAAAGTCTTCGAGTTTTCGTTGGGCGGTGATAAAAAGAAGTGGAATCTGGTTTGAGAAAGCACTTGAGCAACCTGTAATTAGATTTGTCGTACCAGGACCCGTTGTCGCACAACAGACTCCCAGAATGCCTCCGGAATTCGAATAATACCCGTCACACATGAAGGCAGCACCCGTTTCGTGCCTCGCGACAATGGCTTTGATCCCTCCGCGACGGGAATCCCTGGCAATGGCGTTGTACAGCGGTTCAATAGCGCCACCTGGTATGCCAAAAATATATTTCACACCCAGTTGTTTTAAATAATCTAATAACAAATCTCCTATCTCATAGACCTCATTTTCATTTTCAGCGCGTAAGGGCTGATGATAGGTAGCGGGCTTCATGATAAATTTATGTCCTCAATTTGGTATTAAATATCGTTTCTAATAATTTACCACTCCATAACTGATCAACAGTCTATACGGCATAAAGCAATTTCACTACAAGTAATAGGCCAGAATATGCCATTAAATAGCTTTATTTTAAACGGTTTTCTTTTTATCCAATAGAATAAGCTTATCGAATATATCTTGAGTGTATGGTTCCGATAGACCCTCTTGTTCAACGAGACATTCTTTCACGATTAACTTATTTTGAATGGCCCAATCAGACTGCACATGACGACTCACTTTCTCGGTCCAATAATGAATTTTTTCAATATTATCAGGGGTTTTCTGTATTTCATTATCGCGCCATAGATGAAACTGACTTAACCATCCAGGGAAAGGAAAACAGATCAATCCTGTGACAGTATGAAACACCTTAGCCTCGGGAGACCACATAAAGCTATCAAAAACGTTTTTAATAATCTGGCGATGCTCATGCTCACCCAGATCTATCCATTGACTAAACGCTTTTTCCAGCTGCTTACCCGTTGTCACGTAAACTATCATAACCCGCTCTCCTTAAAATTGTATCCGCTGCATTAAATGATAGGTTTCCGGTAACAGCACCTGGGTGTAAATCAAGGTACTGTGAATATCCGCATGGCCTAACCAACCCTGTAAGACCGGGAGCGGTATGCCGTGGAAAATCGCATTGACCGCAAACGAGTGTCGGAACGTATGCGGTGATATTCTAATGCTGGGTTTATCGATCATTTTTTCAACCAGGCGATCCAGTCGTTTGTTGGCGGCGGATCGAGTAAATGGAAACAGTCGTTCATTTTTCCTGATGTGGTGTGTTTCAATATAGCGGTCTACCTGGCGAATAAAGGCATCATCACTGATTGGGACTATACGCGGCTTCACGCGACCTGCTTTTGGGCGACCACGACCTTTCAGCGTGTCTATCGACACATAGGGGTGATTCTCATCGAGTTTAAAATGTGCTGGCGTCAGTGCGATACATTCACTGATTCTTGCACCGGTATGCCAGAGCGTGTTAATCATGAGTAACAGATTATCCTGTCGTACCGCATTCAACAGGGCATGAATTTCAGTCAATAATAAATAGGCAGGCATATTTGAGTGCGTTAAAACTTTTGACCGGTTCTCTTCAAGCTGTTTCCAGTTGATGTCGATGCGAATATCGAGCGACTGCTCGCGCATCGTCACTACCGGAGGTTGTGCCTGCGCTATAAGATTCCGATTCGTCATCTATCAAAAAGTCTTTTTAAAATTTGTTTTCAGTCGCTCAATTTTATCGCTGGACTCAACCGTCATTGCGGTTTGAAGGTCTGCCAGTAAATCCCGATGTGCTGATCGGCAGGTCTCGCGATGTTCGTTGAACTTGACTCGTAATTGTTTGATGCAGTCGCTCACCGATTGATCCTGCCACGATATAGTATCAGCCGCTTTATTGATCTGGGCCTGCAATGATCGTGTGATCTTATTCTCAATTGACGTCAGTAATTGCTCTGGACGCGCATGTTTAATCAGCGATTGCAAGTCCCCCTCATTAAAAGCCTGGTCATACCTGGACGTGGCATGTATGTCAGACAGCGTGAGCGCATTCAAAGCGATATCCATGACATTGTCATGCTCACTGAACGCGGCGATGAACTGTTTCGCTTCCGCCTTTCGTGCGGCCTCACGCTGTTCTTTTTCCTTTTCGAGCCGCTTCTTTTCTTTTTTGGCGCGTTCAGCCGCTGACCCCAATCGTTCCAACACTCGGGCTGCATCACGAATGGTTTGCAGCTCGGGATCGGAGAGGTATTTTTTGCCGCTCTCCAGTTTATTTAAGCCACCGGCAAGTCGGCGGAAAGTGGCCTGCTGCTTAGCCTGGTCTGCCGAACTATTAAAAAACCCCAGCGCCATGTCTTCGGCCATATCGGCAATCGACAGGTTTGTATCATTGGGAATACTAATATAAGAACCCGATGAGCGAATACACCCCATCTTCCGACAGGACCAGGCCCGTGATTTATCGGCGCGGCCGATTCTCATCGGTTGTTGGCAATTGGGACACAGTGGCATGCCAGTTCTCCAAATTTATGAATTGAGGGCTTTTAATCGAGCGTTCATGACTTCTTCCGGTTCCAATAAGTGCAGGCTGTCATATTGACAGGCAATCGGTTCTGCGATGCCATTATTATAAAAAAAGACATTGTCCATGGTATTGATCTGGCTGATATCATGGAACGACAAACGAAGCCGAAGCCCGTCAAGTGTGCTGGCTTCGAACACCAGACTTTCGATATGCTTGTTACACATAAGATACTCCTGTTCTGTTTCCAACGTCCGATAACTGGAATTGTGGGCAAGGCCATTTAACGCTGGTGTATTGGCCTTGCGGTCATTGCCCTGTTAATCGACAGTTGTGAGGTTAAATTATCTACAAAATGATTATACTAATTGTATCCTAATAATGCGAATAAAAAGGCGGTAAAAGCGCCGATAAAACTGACTAAAGGTAGATAAATAAACGATATAATTGATTGTCTACATAATTAAGGTATTTGTAGACATATACTCAAAAGAAGACACTCAGAGCAAATATCCTATGATTGAAGTTTTGAGCTATACCTGGATTTATTATAGTATGTATATACATATTACGTATTACAGTACATTAAAAGAGGTGATCATGACTCGTGGAGGCATAACAAAAGAAGACGTTCTAAAGGCAAGGGATTCACTATTGCATAAAGGAGAGAATCCATCCATAGATGCAATTCGTGCCGAGCTTGGCAATACAGGCTCTAAAACTACTATCCATCGATATTTAAAAGAATTGGAGAAGAGTGAAAGCACCAGGCTAGACGACGAGGCTTTGCTTAGCAATACGCTCAAAGAAATGATAGTGACACTGGCTTCTCGGCTTCACCAGGAAGCTAATGCAGTTATTGAGGACGCAAAAACCCACCATCAAAAACAGCAAATAGAATGGAAAAAGCAGAGTGAAATACAAATAACGGCACTGTCAGATGCTAAGAAACGAATCACTAGTCTTGAAGACCATTTAGCAGAGACAGAGCAGAAATTATCAAACACCATTGAACATTTACATGAAACTACCGTAGAAGTACAAAGATTAGCTCAACAAGTGTCGGACTATGATATTTTGATTGCTGATAAAAATAATCAAATTCAGTCTCTTGAGGAAAAACATCAGCTCTCACATGAAACTCATGAGCACTACGCCCAATCCGTTCAAGAACAGCATGACCGGGATCAGCAGCGTAATGCGCAGCAAATACAGGATCTTAAAGAAGAACAGCGCCAGTTAAAGCAAACCGTATCAACAAAACTGAAAGAAATTGCCCAGCTAAACAAGGAAAACGCTAAACTTGGCGAAAAGGCATATCAAAATGAAGCGCAGATTTCTATTTTAAGTGATGAGTCAGAAAAACTGGGTGAAGAACTTAAAACTACTGCAGGTAAAGTGAATTCACTAACCGTTCATTTATCAGAAAAAGAATTATCAATAGATAAAAAAACCAGAAAAATCAATTCCTTAGAAAATAAGATAGCAGAGAGCGAAAAAACCATAAAAGGGTTAGATATTCAATTAGCGGAGATAAAAACAGAGCTTAGGATAAAAGATAAGTTATTTAAACAATTTGAGAGGGTGTTCAGAATTCTGTGTCAGGTTAGTGGTTTAAATATCGAGCACGTTAT
>CALCSG010000078.1 GCA_937894085.1 uncultured Gammaproteobacteria bacterium
TTCCCACCTGAGATCGGCAGAGCAGATCAAAATCATTCCTGATGATGTTGTGCACACGGAATTTATTATTTAGCCTCGATATCAAATGATGTCGGGGCTTTTTTATGAAGAAATAACTATAAATGCCAGGAACGATCATGGATAAGTCTAGAATTATGAGTGTATCGTAGCAGGTTGGTTTCACTTTAAAACATAGTTATGCTCGGATTAAGTATATTTTTAAATCACTACCGCCTGCTCCTACGTAACATGGCGATACTGATTAATATAACCAGAATAAATACCCACGTAGTGGGGTTAGTATTTGAAATATAACTTGTTATATTTTCGACAAAAGCATCCATTTAAAAGCTCCGGAAATGAAGAAAACTAATTTTGCGTATTATGTAGGATTTATCCTACAAGAAATGTAGAATCGTTCACGTTTTTAACTATTAGAATTGACTTAAGAGAGCTTTTTTTCTATTTTTTGTATAGATTTTTCGAGAATCTTCGATAAGCCCATTGATATTGAGCATAATTATTCTGGATTAGATTTTCTATGCTTTTATTTAGATAGTTAGCACTATCTAAATCTTCTGTTAAAAATTCGCTTCGACTTAAAGCTTTAACAGTTAGTTCAAAATCTGAAGTTGTCAGGTTTCTGGTTACAGTTGCTATGTAAATATTGCTATCGATTTTCTGCGCTATTCTTTTTATTAATAATGATGTTTGTGCAGGTTTGTTAAAAAACATAGCGTTAATTTGTGCAGTATTTTTTGCTGGTCTCTGATCTGGCAATATCATACAGCTGGCTTTATTTTTTAATCCAATCAGTAATTTTCGTAAACCTGTAGTATTAGCGGGAATAAGTACGGCGTTATTGCGCGTTCTTTTGGAAAGTATATAGTGATCCATACTGCTTGATTTAGCGGGTTTATAGAGTGAGTACGTTGTTCCTTCATTTGCAAGCCATAGATTTAATAATTCCCAGCTTCCCTGGTGAGGCGCTATTATGATTTTAGACTTGTCATTATCATAAAAACTGTTATCAATATTTTTAGTTTTTATTAAATTTAATACTTTTTCTATTGGTTGGTACCAGAGTACTGCCAGTTCAAAAAAGGCACAGCTGGTCTGATGAATAGATTCGAATATTAAATCTTCCTGATGATTGGCACTTAATTGTGGAAGACAGAGCTGAATATTAGCCCGAGTCTGGGTTGATACCTGATTTTTAGTTTTATAGACAAAGAAGGCAAGCAATTTTGCAATCCTGTTTAGACAACTGATGGAGCAGTAAGACAGCACTCGATAAAATATATCGAGTGCTGAAGTTTTACGACCGGCTTTGCTCTTTTTCAATTTTAGCCCAACTATCTCTAAGCGTCATAGTTCTATTGAATACAGGTGATTCATTCGAAGAGTTTAAATCAGCTATAAAGTATCCCAGTCGTTCAAATTGGTAAGCAAGTGGTTGCCGTTCACAATCTATTGCAGGTTCAAGTTTAGAATTTTTAATTATGATCAGAGACTCTGGATTGAGTGCCTGATGTAATTCTTTCAGTTTTGACGGATTCTCGACGTTAAACAGACGATCGTATAATTGAACTGTTGTGGTTGTAGAATGTTCTGCGCTAACCCAATGGATAGTGCCTTTAACTTTTCGACCGTCCGGTGATTGACCACCTTTTGATTCAGGGTCGTAAGTACAGATTAACTCACGGATGGTTCCATCATCATTCTTGATGACTTCTTTACAGGTTATATAATAGGCAAATCTTAATCTCACTTCTCGACCAGCGGACAAACGGAAAAATTTACGCGGAGCATCTTCCATGAAATCTTCCTGCTCGATATATATTTCCCGGCTAAAAGGAATTTCGCGTGTGCCAAATTCCGGGTTTTGAGGATGATTTTTTCCAGTAATCATCTCAACTTCATTTTCAGGGTAGTTTTCAATGATGACTTTCAGCGGGTGTAATACAGCCATGCGCCTGGTTGCCCTGGCATTCAAATCTTCACGTAGGCAGTTTTCCAGAACACCCATTTCAATGGTACTATTTTTTTTGGTAACGCCAATGATATCACTAAAAGTTTTTATAGATTCAGGCGTGAAACCACGACGTCGCATTCCTGAAATTGTTGGCATGCGAGGATCATTCCAGCCGTCTACTATTTTTTCCTGTACAAGTTGATTAAGCAGTCGCTTGCTGGTCAAAGTGTATTTAATTTGAAGTCTTGCAAATTCAATCTGTTGCGGATGACAGGGCGTTTCAAGTTTATCAAGGATCCAGTCATACAATGGACGATGATCTTCAAATTCCAGTGTACACAGCGAATGAGTGATACCCTCTATCATATCTGACAGGCAATGAGTGAAATCATACATGGGATATATGCACCATTTGTCACCGGTATTATGATGAGTGGCATGGCGTATCCTGTAGATAACTGGATCACGCATTTTAATATTGGGGGAAGCCATATCGATCTTGGCTCGTAAGACATACTCGCCATCGGAAAATTTATCGTTTTTCATATCTTCGAAAAGCTGTAAATTTTCTTCAATACTGCGATCCCGAAAAGGACTGTTTTTTCCAGCTTCGGTTAATGTACCTCTGTTATTACGAGTTTCATCTGCATTTTGACTGTCAACATAAGCCAGTCCCAATTTTATCAAACGAACAGCATAATCGTATAGCTGGTCAAAATAGTCTGAAGCTGAAGGGTTTGTTTTCCAGTGGAAACCTAGCCATTCAATATCCTCACGAATGGAATCGATATATTCCTGTTCCTCTTTCTCTGGATTTGTGTCATCGAAGCGCAGATTACAGTCACCTTTGAAATCTTCTGCAATTCCGAAATTCAGGCAGATAGATTTGGCATGGCCAACATGCAGGTAGCCATTCGGTTCGGGTGGAAACCTGGTAATAATGTGCTGGTGCTTATGTTCACTAATATCTTTTTGTATGATGTCGCGAATAAAATTAGGTGATGATTTAGTTTCGTCACTCTCTGGAGTCATTATGTTGATACTTCGGTTAAATGTTGAAGATGTAATAGTACATTAACTATAGGTGAGCGAAAACTGATAAGTTAAATCAAAGTTGTATATAAATATTTGTTACAGGCAAAAAAAAGCCGACCCGAAGGTCGGCTTTTAAACTTTAAGTAATAACTAAATTACTTGGCAGCAGGTGCAGCTGTAGTAGCTGCAGGTGCTGGAGCAGCTTTAGCTGATTTAGCAGCTGCTACAGAAGCTTCATATTGCTTTTGTGCTTCTTCACGTGCAGCGATAAAACGAGCTTTAGCTTCTTCCATTGCTTTTTGTTGTGCAGCCATTGCAGCAGCGCGTTGCTGTTCCATCTGTTGCATCATAGCTTGCTGGTTACCCATTCCTTGAGGAGCAAAACCCTGTTGAGGAGCAAAACCCTGTTGAGGAGCTGCGTAACCCTGTGGAGCATAACCGTAACCATTGTTACCACTGTTGCTGTTTCCGTAGTAGTTTCCAGCACCGTTACCATAACCGTTACCATAACCGTTACCAGAACCGTAACCATTTCCGTAACCGTTACCAGACCAATCTGTATCAGCATCCATATCAGCGTTTCCGCGACCTTTAGCACTGAAGTTCATGTCGAAAGAACCTTCTCCATCACCACGACCACGACCAGCACCACGACCTTGTCCTGAACCGCGACCATCGTAGTATCCATTTCCGTAACCGTTTCCTGAACCGTTTCCGTAGTAGTTACCATTTCCGTAACCAGAACCATCACTGTTGTCGCCCCAGAAAGCAGAGGCAGAAGAAGTAGCAATAACAGCGATAGCTGCAACTAATGTTTGTAATTTCATGTGGAATTCACCCTTGTAATATTAAAATAAGTTTAGGTACTCTAAAAGCTCTGCTAGAGACCCGTTAATCAATAACGGAATATACTATATTACCATATGCTAATATAAGTCAAGCTGAAGTTTCTTATAGATTGATAATTATAAGCATATTAGAAGATTTATTTTAGTTTTAAGTGATTTTATATCGCAAAATCATTATGTTGCGATGAGTTCCAGTCCAGAGTTATTTTTTTTGCATTATCTCGATCTTTTGCTTTTAATTCCCTACAGGGAGTTCCAACATAAATGAAACTAATAATTCGTTCATTAATATCCAGTCCGAGTGCTTCATACACGTTCAGGTCATAACAGTTATTACCGGTAAGCCAGATTGACCCGAAACCGAGTTGTCGACAGGCTATCTGTATATGTTGAGTTGCAGCACCAGCACAAAGTATCTGCTCTATTTCAGGTACGCTGGGATTATCATTTATACAGGCAATGACAGCAATTATCATTGGGGAACGAAGGGGTTTTTGTTTTTGCTTTAGCACAGCCTGGGGGTCTAAACCTCTTAGAATTGCAGCCTTTTCAAAAACTTCAGACAGATCATGCAGGGCATCCCCCTGAATGACCAGAAAACGAAAAGGTGTTAAGCCGGCGTGATCTGGAGCACTCATAGCACACTGCAAGATAGCATCAAGCTGTGTTTGATCGGGTGCTGGCAAGGTTAAATCTTTTGCCGGTATGGAAACTTGATTATTTAAAAATGATAGTTTTTGCATTTTCAGGGTCATATACTTTCTAGGTTAACAGGAAGATACTGAATCAACATATAGTTTGCAATGCAGGCTTGATGAGTTTAATCATGATACCGATAATTAAAAAAGTACTTTATTTGTTTTTGCTGGCTAACCTGTCGGTAAACTTTGCTTTTGCAAATGATGCTGCACTTAAAAACCATGCATCACCGTATTTAAGTATGCATGCCGACGATCCAGTGAACTGGCAGCTATGGGGAAAGGATGTTCTAGCCAGGGCTAAAGCGGAAAATAAACTGGTATATGTCTCAATCGGCTATTTTTCATGTCATTGGTGCCATGTAATGCAAAGGGAAAGTTATAAGGATTCTGCCGTTGGTGAATTTTTAAATAAAAACTTTATAGCCGTTAAAGTTGATAGAGAACTTCGGCCGGAACTGGATCGGCGTTTAATCCGCTTTGTAGAGGAAGTCCGAGGTCAGGCTGGTTGGCCATTAAATGTTTTCGTTACAGGTGATGGTTACCCGGTAACCGGATTTACCTATTTGCCACGTGATAATTTTTATAAGGTGTTGGAGCAACTGAATAAACAGTGGCAAGAGCGGCATGCTGAAATATCAGTAATTGCCAAACAGTATTTCGAGCAAGTCGAGTTCAGTGAAACCCGTTCGACACTGGTTACTCTTGCGGATCAACATCACTCTAAAATAACGGATGATTTTGTCGGTCAGGCGATGACTATAGCCGATGAACTGCAGGGGGGCTTCGGAAAAAGCATGAAGTTCCCATCCTACCCGCAACTGAATGCATTGCTTAAAATAATTAGAGCAAATCCTCAAATTGATCCCGATGTAATTGATTTTATGCGTCTCACGCTGGATAGTATGGCCAGTTATCATTTAATGGATCATATTAATAACGGTTTTTTTCGTTATTCAACAGATCCGGACTGGCAAACTCCGCACTTCGAAAAGATGCTTTATGATAATGCACAATTAGCGACTTTATACCTGGATGCTGCAACCATCTGGCCGGAAAAAGGTTATGACGAGATTGGCTTGAAGACGATCGATTTTATGATTAAGTTTCTGGCAGATGAATCAGGAGGATTCAATGCGAGCCTATCAGCCGTCGATGAAAATAATATGGAAGGTGCCGGTTATTTGTGGACGCAAAAAGAACTGGCTCATATTCTGTCAGAGTCTGAATTTATACATTTGAAAAATATCTGGGCATTCGCTGATGGTGACAGCGGACAGTTTCAGGCAAACCCGCTATCAGGACTAGGTAGTAGCAATGAATATTTAAAGATTAATCAAACAATTCTTAATAAATTACGAAAAATAAAAAAACCGGTTATGCCTGTGGATAATAAACGGTTGGCCAGCTGGAATGCTCTGGTTTTAACCGCTTTGGTAAAAGCACAGAGCTTTACGCCTGATAACAGGCTACAAAAACAGATGTCAGATCAATTTGACTATATTCGCAATCATTTTATACAGCGGGAAACAGTCGATGAATTAAAAGTGAATCGTTTTGCCGGACAGGTTCAGGCAGCAGAGATAACACTAGAAGATTATGCGCAACTAGCTCACGCAATACAGTGGTATGCATTGCAAACGGGTAATAAAAAAGCCCATCAACTTGTGGCAGATTTGGTGAGCCAGGCATTTTCGCGCTTTTATAGAGATGATCGATGGATAGGTGATACGGAGAGCCTGATTCCTGGTGATATTGGCGATTTAATTATTCAGGATGCGGTATTACAGTCGCCTTCCAGTTTACTGCTTGAAACTGTTTTCATGATGACGAACCCCAATCCGCTAATTTTAAAGCAGGCCAGGCAATTAGCGTCAAGACTGACAAAAGATGTACTGGATACACCCTATTATTATGGTTCCAGTATTGTTTTAAATCAGTTATATAATTCAAACTATGCAAACAAAACCAATCCTTAGTTAAAAGATACAATGCAATCATTATTAAAATCAGCATATGGCCTGTTGTTATTTGTATCAATGCTCACTGGAGTTGAGTTATTCATCTGGTTTTACCTGGGGAAGATAGGTTTTTTACATAATTTGATCTGGGTTGATGCCAGTCATGTTTCACTTTTTATCATCGTAGTTTATACCCTCACATCATTACGTTTTATGTTTTCCTGTTATACGACCAGTCGTCAATTCCTCGATCTCGATAAAGTCGAAGAGCCCTGTGAAAATCCACTAATGCAAACATTTTTTTATCAAATTAAAAACCTGTCGGTTGGTAACGAAACTAAACTGTCTTTATTGGAAGTGCTGGATACACGTCTACGCAGTAAATATGCTTTTGGATTTCTGGTTGCTGATTTAATGCTCAAGCTCGGCCTGTTGGGTACGGTGATAGGCTTTATTATTATGTTGGGCTCTTTATCTAACCTGAACAGCGTTGATATCACAGTAATGCAAACGCTGTTGGCAGAGATGAGTAGCGGCATGAGAGTCGCCTTATACACCACCTTAACAGGGATGCTGACTGGTATTGCGTTAAACCTGAAGTTTAATCTGCTCGACTGGGCTGTTGATCACCTGCTGAATGATATTAAAGAGAGAATAAGCGTTTAACTTTTATGATTAAAAATAAACAACTTTCGGATCCTTTCACTGATCTTTTATTTAATACCCTGTTAGGATTTAGCCTGTTGTTTTTTATCTCTATTATTTTCATGAATCCTATAGCCAAACTGGGCAATGTAAACTTAAAGGCTGAATATATTATTACTGTAACCTGGCCTGATGATCAACCTGATGACCTCGATATCTGGGTGCAGGATCCTAACCAGAACCTGTTATCCTATCGTTCAAGTAATGTCGGCTGGTTACATCTGGATCGCGATGATCAGGGGGATTTAAACGATACTGTGATGATCAATGGTGTAGAAACGGTTTACCCGATAAATCAGGAAGTAGTCACTGTCCGAGGTATTGTATCAGGCGAGTATATTGTTAATCTTCAGTATTATAAATCGACGACTCAAAAACCGGTTACTGCGACGGTAAAAATTGAAAAAGTGAATCCCTCTTTGAAAACGGTGTATATCGATAAGTTAACCCTGGAAAATGAAGATGATGAAACCACCGTAGTGCGGTTCAACCTGGATGCCAATGGCGATGTTCAGGGTATAAACCATTTACAGAAAAAATTTACTAATTATGGTCTTGAGGTATTGCAATGAGTTTGGCTATTTTAGGCTTAACGAGCGGGTTTATTCTGGTATTGATTTTTCTGTTTATTATTACATTAAAGACAGATTTAACGTTAACTATTAAGTTTCTGGCAGTCTTTGTCATCACAGGTTTTTACATTATTCAATATGAATCATTGCAACAATATAGCGGCTGGCCCTCTACCGATGATTTACCGGAAAAATTTGTATTAATAGCCTCTGATGTGCGTGAACCAGATCAAAAAACGGGTGAAAAAGGGGTAATGTACTGGTGGTTAAGAGACAGCGCTAATGTTGATCAGCCTCCTCGAGCATTTCAATTACCGTATGAACCTGAAGCTCATAAGAAATCAGAACAGGTTATCGAAGAGCAAAAAAAGGTAGTCAGTACATAGGACGGAAAATTGCAAGCAGCTCATCCAGAGCGCGGGAAGGTGTTAGTTTTGAAAAAGTTAGTAAATCAGATCAGTATAAAAAAGAAAAGCAGGAAGTAGTGCCTGCTCAATGATATAAATCATACATTAATTGCTGCCGGTCCAGTTCAAGTGCTAAATCTTCATATAATTCAGTGACGCTATCGAGTTCCTCCTGCGACATATCCCGTTGATTGACGCGTAGATATTCTTCGGTTTGTTCAAAAAATTCCTGGATATTAACTTCATTCATAACTGTATACTCCTGTTGAAAGAAGTTCATATTATGCGTAGTAGTATGACAGTAAGATGACAAATAAATAATTTTAGAGATGATTTTTTAAATAGTGAATAACATTAATCTGGACAATGTAGATCTGGAACAGCTGGTATTACAGGAAAATATCCTGAGTGCGGTTGGACTTACTTCTACTCACTTGCAGATAGGCATCAAGGGAGATCCTTCCCTGCGCGAAACAGCAATGGATCGCTGCCGATACGAGAGCGAAATTGACCGTTTATTTAATTCCGTTGAACCGGTGTTTGAAGACTTATTGATCAATCGCGGGTTATTTCGTTTATTTATTGGTTTTAATAACAATGAGATAAGAACGACTTCAATTTTTGACCCGTTACGAGAAGAGATTCATGACGCTGCTTCATTTGTTTCAACAGAGTATATTGATCGTCATTTTCCGCAAATACCCTATACAGAAAAAACACGGGTCATGCGAAAGCTGTATGATGCTTTAATTAAATCTGAACTTTACAAATTTCTGCCACTACATTTACAAAACCTGACCACTAAAAGGCATGAAAACTGGGAACCGATGAAAGAGAGTGAAGTGCGAAAAGTGCTAATGACCCTGAAGGTTTTAAGAAATATCCCGGAATACTATCTCAGGAATTTTTCAATTTCTACGGTTCAGTCAGTAGTTCGTCTACAGTTTAATTGTGATGGCACTCAGATAGTACATGCAAAAGACTTTGATACCTTTATTAAGGAAAATTTACCTTAACCTGAATATAAACCAATATGATTCATTATAAAATTAGTAGCAAAAATCCTGCCGGTCACTACTTCGATGTGGTTTTGACTATTCCAGTAGCCGATCCGGACGGGCAGGTGTTGCGTTTGCCGGCGTGGATACCGGGAAGTTATATGATACGCGATTTTGCCAGAAATATAGTTGAAATTAGTGCGCATTGTAACAGTAAGTCACTGTCTATGACGCAGCTTGATAAGTCAAGCTGGTTAGTTGAAGTTTGCAGGGAACCAGTCAGTATCCAATACAGAGTTTATGCCTGGGATCTTTCTGTACGCAGTGCTCATCTTGATACGACTCATGGTTTTTTCAATGGAACCAGCGTATTCCTGGAAGTAGTGGGACAGAGTGATCTACCCTGCGAAATTGAAGTTATTGCTCCGGAAACGGAAAACAGTGAAAAGTGGAAATTAGCGACTACATTAACCCGAAAGCTGGGCGGGGATTTTGAGTTTGGTAGTTTTCAGGCTGATAACTATCAGGAGCTTATTGATCACCCTGTGGAAATGGGAGATTTCACCCAGTTTGATTTTGAAGCCTGTGGTATACGTCATGATGTTATTTTAACAGGTCGTTTTAACTGTGATGAAAAACGCCTGAGTGATGATCTGACTAAAATTTGTGAACAACATATTAAAATGTTTGGTGTACCTGCACCCATGTCACGTTATATGTTCCTGGTAATGGTCGTCGGTGAAGGATATGGCGGTCTGGAACATAGCAGTTGTACCAGCCTGTTGTGTTCACGGATAAATTTACCTCAACCCGGGCAGAGTGAACTGACGGATGAATACCGTGATTTTCTCGGTTTATGCAGTCATGAGTATTTTCATAGCTGGAATGTTAAGCGAATTAAGCCTGCCGTATTTGATAACCCTGATTTATCTAAAGAGGTTTATACGCCGTTATTATGGGCGTTTGAAGGCATAACCTCCTATTACGATGACCTTGGTATGCTGCGTTGTGGTCGTCTTTCGATTGATGATTATCTGGAGCTGGTAGGACGCACGATTACACGGGTTCAGCGGGGAACGGGACGAACTCGCCAGTCTGCTGCTGAATCGAGTTTTAATGCCTGGTCGAAGTTTTACAAACAGGATGAAAATTCAGCCAACGCCATTGTCAGTTACTATGCCAAAGGCATGATGATTGCTATGTGCCTGGATCTTAAAATTAGACAGTTGACTGATCATGATAAATCTCTGGATGACGTGATGAGGATTTTGTGGAGTCATTATCAACAAACAGGCAAGGGTCTACATGATACTGAAATTCAACACATCATTGCTGAGCTTGTCGGTTCTGATATTAGTGAATTTCTCGAATTACTGATCAACCAACGTGTCGATTTACCCCTGGAAGAGTTACTTGAAACAATTTCTATCAGGCTGGAATACCGTGTGTCAGCAGGGCAGCTGGACAAAGGTGGCAAAGTAAATGATGATTTACCAGCCTGTACCCTGGGAGCTGTTGTTGCTGAAGCTGATGGTGTGTTGCAAGTTGTCTCAGTTAAGGAAGATGCGGCGGCGCAACAGGCTGGAATTTCAGCTGGAGATACAATAATTGCAATCAATGGTTTAAGAGCAAACATGAAGTCTTACCAGGACTGGTTGAAATTGTCAGTGGCGGGAAGTCAGCATCAGCTAACAGCGTTCAGGCGTGATGAATTAATGAACTTTGAGGTGGAATTACAAAAGCCGGATAAAGATACGGCGGTGTTGACAATAATTGATCCATCGAGTGAATCATTCAATAACTGGCTACAACGAAAAGAGGCGTAACAGGTTATTTGAAATGTCGGTTTATGATGAAACAGAGCTTTTACATGAGCTTTCCAATATTGTTAGTGGTGCGCCGTTAAACCTGGTTTATTTAAAGGAGTGCGAATCAACCAATATTGAGTGCATGAAGCAGGCAGTACATAACACCATAGTGATTGCAGACTCTCAATCGGCTGGACGTGGCCGCCGTGGTAAAAAGTGGCACTCGCCTGTGGCGCAAAATATTTACTGTTCTATCGGCTTGAATAAAACCATTAAAGCCGAGTACCTGGGATTAATATCATTACAGGTAGCTGTCTGTATCGTTAATGTGTTACGTCAGAAAGGATATACTGAAGCTGGTTTGAAATGGCCTAACGATATTCTGTGCCAGGGCAAAAAACTGGGTGGTATATTAATAGAAACAAAAGTACTGGCGACAGACAGTTTTTATCTGGTCATTGGTTTTGGTCTTAATGTGAACCTTGATGATAGTGATCTGCAGCAGATTGATCAGCCGGCCATTGGCCTGAATAATATGTCAGATAGAATAGCTGACAGGCAGGAATTGATTTCAGCAATCTGCTCACAGATTTTACAGGATGTTATGGTCTTTGATCTTCACTTAATTGATTCTTTAGTCAATAGCTTCAATCAACTGGATCAGCTTCATGGGAAACAGGTGCTGGTGAAAACAGTCGATGAAGAAATAAGCGGAATCCATCTGGGGATTTTACCGACAGGACATATTCAAGTTCAAACCTCCCGCGGAGTAGAATCATTTGCAGCTGCAGAAATATCATTAAGAGGGCTGTAGTTTGTTATTGATAGACTGTGGTAACAGTGCCATTAAATGCAGGCTGATTCAGTCGGATAAAGTTGTTGACCAGGTTTTTCCAGTTCACCAGTATCGTGATTTAACAGATTTTACTAATTACCTGAAAACAATATCCATAGATAAAATCTACCTGGCCAGTGTATCCGATGAAGAAATAACCCAGAAAATAAAACAGACTGTTTTGCAGAATTTACACTCGGTTGCTATTTCAATAACTTCTTTAGCAGAACTTGGCGGCTTAAAAAACGGATATGATGACTATAAACAACTCGGGGTGGACAGGTGGTTGACGTTGTTGGCTGCTGATGAACTATCAGCAGGTGACTGTTTTATTATCGATGCCGGCACTGCCATCAAGATTGAAATTCTGTCAAAAAAAAGGGGATATCTTGGTGGGGCGATTTTGCCGGGATTTCGCACAGCAAGGCAGCGTTTCATGCGGCTGTTTCCGCACATTGACTTCGATGATCCAGCACTTCAAAGAATAGCCGAACCGGGGAAAAGTACGCTGGAATGTCTCTACATCCCAGATTTACCCGTAAGTATAGAAAGTGTTATGGATATTGTTAAAAGTTGGCAGCTTTTATTGCAACAACCTTACCAGCTGTTTTTAACCGGGCAGGATGCGAATCAAATCAGTCAGCAAATAAAGGTCGATCATGTGGTAATCCCTGATTTGTTATTCAAAGGTATGTTGAAACAAATTCATTTACAGGGATAATGGGCGTAGATGATCGCCGCTCCTGACTTTAGCAAGGGGTTAAAATAAAAATACAAATATGAAAGCATTTTTTTTCCTTTTACTGCTAACCAATATAATTTTTGCACTTGTACAGTGGATGCTGCCCTATGAGCAGGTTATGAGCAACGCGCAACCTTCCCTGGCAACGGAAAGTTTGCGATTACTCGATGAATCTGACACACCGGTAGAGCAGGAATTATTAGAAGAGTTGAAAGTCGGATCTCTGGGTAATAATGAAAAAGTCGGTAATTCGCCTGCTACGCCGGATCAGCTCTGTTATACCCTGGGCCCATTTAAAGAACAGCAGAGTGCGCAGGAAGTCGCTTTAAAATTTAAGCAGAATAAAATTCCCATTAGCTCCAGATCCAGCGAGGAAAAGGAATACAGAGGCATGATGGTGTATGTTGATGGTCATGATTCACGAGCCGATGCTGTTGCAACAGCAGATTCACTGGCTGAAAAAGGAGTACGTGATTACATTATCGTGAATGAGCCAGGGAAGACTAATATTTTGTCACTTGGCGTATTCAGTCTGAAGAAAAATGCAGAAAGAAGGTACAACAAAATAGCAAAACTGGGCTATTCAGTAAAGTCAGAAGCTCGCTATCGAAATAGAACCATTTACTGGCTGGATTACAGCGAGTCAGAAAATGATAATCTGACAAGATTTATCGATATGCTCAAAATAGAAAAAGGTATCTCCAGAATTTCCAGAAAATGTGCAGAATAAATAATTTTTTAGCCGAATTGTTATGTTAAAGGACTTGATAACTTAGTATAAACCCTCTAGAATCGCGTCTCGTTTTTAGCCAGGTCATTGTCGATCGGGTTTCTAATGCCGGTATAGCTCAGCTGGTAGAGCAACTGACTTGTAATCAGTAGGTCCCGTGTTCGATTCATGGTGCCGGCACCATTTTAAAAAACTTTATATATCAATAACTTATAAGGGTTTTTGCTTGCCTGAAATATGGCTACAAAATCACTAGTTAAGGATTTGGTAGCAGTTATGGTATCAGTAAGGATTTTGCTACAAGTTACTTATTTCTATTCATATGATCTGTCGGGGCTTCCTTCGCGTTCTTGAACAAGAAATATATTAGAATTCAATTCCAATATCATAAACCACTTACAATCGGTCAACTTTCGTTAACGAGTATTAACATAAGTTAGAGTTTGGGTATCAGCTAGAGCTACAAGTAGGTTCGGTCACTTTTTTACTTATTGATGTGCCAACTGCTGTTGAGAAGTGTCACTTGAAATAAGTGACAAGTTTTTTAATCTTCATGAATGGCTATTTAGCAACTCATTTCTACTGAGTTGTAATAAAACGGTATTATCAAAGAGATGGGGCTAAACAGTGACACTGAAATAGCTTACGATATCTGGGCGTTGAATTGCCTTATTTTTAATACGTAATAAGAATGGAATAACGGCTCGTTACGACCCGTTGCTGCCGTTCGATCAACTCACAGATCAATAAATGGCTTTTAGCAAGAGCCATTTTCATTGATACAGCATTCCTCTTGAAGGAATGAGATCAAGTCATTAAGAGCATTATATTGTGGTATGCAATATAGAGTTCGCCCTTCTCTGTGTTGAACAACTAACCCTACAGAAACAAGTCGATTTATATGATGCGATAGCGTAGATCCAGGAACCTCAAGTGCCGACTGTAATTCACCTACAGGAACTCCCTGCTTTCCCGCCTTGATTAGTTGTTGAAATATTTGAAGACGTGTCGTATGGCCCAGCTCAGTCAGTTTTTTTGCGGCGATATCAATCTGCATACTTAGCCCTAAATTCATCACTTATTTCGATTCTACTAGAAATATATTGACAGGCCAAGTCTATACTCATAATATATTTCTAAGTCTCTAGTAATATAGATATATAATATATGTTTGAATATCTAAGCTCTTTAACAGCTGATCCAGAAATCAAGACACAATTTATGAATACTATGGATATGTTTGTTCAACTATTCGTTGAACTTACGTTGCTTTTTCTGGTGATAAGCTATGGTGTGGCAATTCTCAACCAAAAATTACCATCTGAAAAAATTCAGCAGCTATTAGGAGGCAGAAACGGTAGGGGATATCTGACTGCAGCAGGGCTTGGAGCAGTTACACCGTTTTGCAGTTGCTCGACAATTCCCATGTTGATTGGATTGTTAAAAGCTCGTGCGGGGTTTGGCCCAACCATGACATTCTTGTTTACTTCACCGTTACTAAATCCCATTGTTATTGCCCTGTTCATTCCTGTATTAGGGATAAAGGTGACAATCTTGTATGCAGGTTTTGCGCTGAGCACATCGATAATCGCAGGAATTCTTCTTCAGCATTTTGGCTTTGAACGCTTTGTGAAACAGGACATGTTAAAGCCCAGGTCATCCAGTTGTAGTACGGGGTGCGATACATCAGAAGATAACTCCTGCTGTAATGATGAAGCAAAAAAAGAACCTTCACTTTGGTACAAGGCTTGGGGTGAGAGTTGGTCACTTTTTCGTTCTATGTTTCCTTACATGCTTATTGCCATGTTTATCGGTTCAGTTGTCCATGGATTCGTTCCTGCAAATTTCTTTGCTGAAGTGGCAGGTTCACAAAACCCAGCAGCTATTCCAACCGCAGCACTCATCGGGATACCACTCTATATTCGAGTGACTGCACTTCTTCCATTGGTAGGATCATTTATAGCAAAAGGTGTTAGCCTTGGGGCGATAATAGCGCTGGTTATTGGTAGTGGCGGTGCAAGTTTGCCAGAATTGATTTTACTCAAGCGATTATTTTACTGGCCGCTTTTGTTGGCATTTTTGGCTGTAATTTTCAGTATGGCAGTTATAGGTGGCTTTACTTTTAACCAGATTTTGATCTGATAGGAAAATATACTCTCTAGCTTGCCTCGTGTTCAGATATTGTTTTTGTATACCTAATGCGGACGTCTTCTAATGGCACTTTGCTGACCATGTAGAAAGTTTCATCGGCCTACTTACTTTATAAGCTCGTATAAGCGACGATAATGTTTACTAGCACATTATGGGCAAAGTCATATGGCGGTATATAAGCGCGCTATGGCTGTAGTTGCCAGTATAAACCAGCAGGAACACAGGATAGATAATAGAGAATAGTAAATTTTGATTAATACTGTTTGGATTAAAGGTGAGATACAATTCTAAACATAATAAACTTCTACTCTAATGAACCAATATGGCAATGATTACAAATATTCAGCATTTCATGGATGGTGATAAAGCAGCTGATTTACCAGCTGAAGCACAAGATTTAGTAAACTTTCTGACGGCTATCATTGAAGCTGCAACATTGGCATATGATAAACCGATGACTGTATCGACTGCTGGTTGCAAAAATGATATCAATGGTCAAACCTGTTTCGGCAATATAGAAGTATGGGTTGATTTCGATACTAATCATATTGGATGGGAATGTGTGGAATGTGGTGATGATGGTGTTATTACTGATTGGGAATATACACTTTGGGATAAACGCAGCTATACAAAGCACTAATGATTCACTGATATAGAATGAATAGCGATAAGGTTTTTAAAGCGAGTAATGTCAGGAAAGAACATCCGATTTATATGCAGATTGCTGAAGGGTTGTCTGCGGTTGATCAATTGAAGTACGTTAAGATTTATAAAGGCAGAATATTGGCTTCTAATGTACTCAGTGATAATGGAAAGAAGGAACCTGTTATTAATGTTGGCGAAGAAAATATAATAGGAGTCGAACTGTTAGTTGATGAATCCACTCAGGTTGTACAGTTCTATGCGATAACTTCATCAGAGAAAGGGTGCGGTGCAATGATAGTCAAATCTATTGTTAATACTATTTCAGATGACTGGACTCTGGCTGTCGTTATGGATTGGAGTGGTGGTTTCTGGGAAGTAATGACAGAAAGATACCCAAGATTAGTAGTTTTCTA